>JAAZON010000378.1 GCA_012797725.1 SAR324 cluster bacterium
AGAATTGGAATCTATATCCGCTGAGGCGACGTTAAATCATTCCAACGAGTTTGGCTTCCAATCAATACCCCACCTAGTGAGAGGCTGGCGTCTTCTCGGCCTCATATGCGAGAAGTACAGAGACCAAGATTTCCCTTGTGAGAAGATGGACTCGATAGACGCTCTGCAGAATGCAATCTTGTCCTCAGAACTAGTTTCAATCCCCCCCAAAAAACTGGATTCGTGGTTAAATAAAGTTAACACCCTATTTAACGCCGATTATCAGAAACTTGCTCCTTCGTCTCAACTAAAGCTTGAAAACTTGGACACGGAAACACTGCGACAGTTATGTGATGAATTGGAAAATGCCATCCAATCCTGCGTATATGGTATTAAAAAAAGGGCTGGAAAAACACTGGCACAAGTTCTTAAGGTAAACAAAATTAGATTTGCGGCACTTTTCCTCGTGCTGATTGCATTATTCTACATACTCCCATCCTTGGTGACTGGATATTGGAATCCTCTACTTTGGTTGAAGCCAAAGGTAGGACCATTCACCATAGCTTATTCAAGCCAACAATGGGGTAAACTTCAAATAAATCAAAGTGTGGAGAGCAGGCCATTAAGCATAGGTAAGGTATCTTACCAAAAGGGCCTTGGAACTCACGCCCACTCAAAAATAAAGCTATTACTTCCCGATACTACTGCTGTCCTCAAAGGTGCTTGCGGCGTTGATGATGAGGTGGGAGAAAAAGGCTCGGTAACATGCCAAATCTTAGCAGACGAAAAGGTGTTGTGGGAAAGCTCTCTGCTAAAAGGAGGGATGCCCGCGCAAAGCTTTGAAATTCCCCTTCAGGGCTTGAACGAGATAGAACTGCGTGGGACTGATGGCGGTGACAACATAGACTCTGATCACTTCGATTGGGTTAACTTGGAACTAGAATAAAAGAACTTCTGTTTAGGCGAGCACGTCCACTCTCTGGCCCTTACCCGGCTCAGGATGTGGAGTGGTTTGAAGTGCTGCAATTATAATTTCACCAGCAACTTTCATCTGATCGTTTGCTGTTTTTAAAACTTTGACTCCCACTTCCGTCTGAATATTGGCTTGTTGCCAAGCACTAATTGAAGCAATACTCAAATTTTCCAGATCCATGGATGATCAATTCCTTCTCAGAACCCTACTATGAATACAAGTATCGCCCGATTTCTGCTGACTATGAAGAAGTATCTAATAAGAGATTTTCGCAAAAGATCGCCTATCAAAACCCGCGAGGAAATCGCGCCTAAGTTGACGACAGGATGGGAAACGACATGAAAGGATATTTCTGACGTGTAACGTCTTCATCTTTACGTGGCACGTAAAAACTCAGTCGCGGACCGTTCGTGACTCGCATCTCATCCTCTAACCCTTGCCAAAGCTTACCTTTTGGATGTCCCAATGAGGAACTTAGAAGAAAAAAAGCAAATAGTTTAACTATTCTACAAATATTTCTTGGAGGAGCTATTTGGGCTATAACTTAAAGGCTAAATTGGAACTTTGTTGAGTTAATATTTCAAGAATCATAAAGGAAGAGCCTGTGGAAGAAGTCGACACCAAGCAGTTCGAAAGAATAGAGGCGCTGAAACAGAAAAAAAAACAAATGAAGCTAGGCGGAGGAGAGGCGCGCATCGAAGCCCAGCATAAACGAGGGAAACTGACAGCATGGGAGCGTATTAATTATCTTTGCGATCCAGACACCTTCACTGAACTTGGGAGTTTTATCGAACTTCGTAATGATCATTTCGGACTCGGTGAGAAGAAGGTACCAG
>JAAZON010000379.1 GCA_012797725.1 SAR324 cluster bacterium
AGGTGTGAATGTGCCAATCACCATTGCTTCCAATGCAGTATCTGATAAATGTTGGAGATTGTTCAAGATCAACGGAGTTCATGATTCAGCTGTATTAAAAACAACAAATTACTCTTATTTCTTTAAGACTCTAGATATACCCAACAATGGACTTGGTCTAACCCTAAATCCAAATCCGGCCGGAGCGACCATAAATATTTACACAATGAAGATAACGGGTGACAAATTTAATGCAAACCAAATGATTAACACTAATAATAAGCCCTATCAGCTGAGATTGCATTATCTTGGAACAGATGCCCTCACGGTGAATGGCAATGCCGACTTAAGTCTATTCATCGTCGCACCATATGCAGATGTTACAGTGTCAGGAAATTCTGGATATTATGGTGGAATTAAAGCCAAGAGCCTCTCCTTCACTGGAAACGGCTCAATTCATTACGATGAATCCGGAGACATAACAACCCTTTCAGATGTGCAATACAAGGTGAGAGATGTAGTTGGGCGTTATCGATAATTTCTACTTAGGTAAAATTCGTATTTAAATAGTAAAAATGCTTTTCAGGGCTAAAAAAAAGCACGGCAGAATCTAAAGTGAAAGAAATAAATGGGCGAAAAATCTTCTGACGCTTTTTTCTGTCAAGCTACCAAAAAGCGAAGCTAATTGAGAAGAAAAACTGAGGTGTTATATGAAAAAAGGTTTGTTGTTTGTTGGTCTCTTAGCAGTGCTGCTAATTCCAGCTATGCTTATAGCTCAAGATGATTTAGGTGAGCAAGCAGTCAATACTGATGCCATCATTGAGCCAGGAGATAGTGATGTTCTTACCGATGAACCAACCATTCAAGGCGACTCGAATGCCGAAGGTGGGGCGGTAGCAAATGTGATTAATCCAGATGCATCTTCTGAAGGTCAAATTCGAATACGACTTGACAGCGAAGGCTATGCTGAAATACACCGCTCTGGAAGTCTTGTTGAACGAATGGAACTGGTCTTGCTTGAAGATGGAACCTGCAAACAAGCGCTAGGTCAGATTGGAAAGGTTATGGTTTGTGGTGATGATATTACGGTGAGTCTTCTGGGCCGTCCCGATTTTAAATGTGCGAAGACATCCGGCGAATACTCGGAGCCTTGTGTAGTACCTGCAGCATAGTCTTAAGCAAGGCGGAAGAGAAGCACACCCAGTTTTCATATAAAGTCTCGTAGGCCAAATACAGTGTTGGCCTGCGAGACGTTTTTGAATGTCCGTTAAATGTGAGCAGATCTGCAAATAAGGCTTCGATAAAGTTCAATCCAACAAAAGCTTGGTTCTCTGACTACTCACCAAAAGATATCTTAAGCTAGCGCTTCTAATTTAAAAAAACTTCAATCAAGAGCTTCTAGTTGTAGTCCTTCCATTCTGGCTCGTTTTCAAAGATCCAATAGTAATAATCCTTGCATTGAAGTTTGGATGCTGCACTTTCATCACAAATAATGGTGCATGCAGGATGAAGTTGTAGGGCTGAAGTGGATATCATCGAAGTAATTGGTCCTTCAACTGCCTTGGCCAAGATGTCCGCTTTTTTTTCTCCAGTAGCCAAGAGGAAAACACGGCGGGCATCGAGAATAGTCCCTACGCCCATTGTGAGAGCTCGTGCTGGCACATTGTCAGGATTGCCACCAAACATCGCACAGTTTTGGCGCCTGGTTTCAGGAGTTAGGGCTTTATCTCTTGTTCTGGATCTAAGCGACGATAACGGTTCGTTGAAGCCGATGTGTCCGTCTTCACCGATCCCAAGGAGTTGAACATCAATGCCACCAAGTCTGTTAATACAATCTTCATAGGCTCGACATTCTGCCTTAAGATCTATTGCCATGCCATTTGGAAGGTGAGTGTTCTCAATCTTGATATTCACTCGGCTAAAAAGATGTTTGTTCATATAGTAGCGGTAAGAATGCTCGTCATCTGGAGGAACTCCAATGTATTCATCCAAATTAAAAGTTTGGCATCCTGAGAAGTCCAAGCCCTCATTCTTATGCATTTTGGCAAGCAGGTCATAGACACTCTCCATTGTACGTCCAGTAGCAAGACC
>JAAZON010000380.1 GCA_012797725.1 SAR324 cluster bacterium
CAATCTTAATAAGTGTTTTGGGGTGTACGTTGCGCCTGAGCCGGGAGGTAGAACCAAGACTTTTCCAATTTTTCTAGATTTGTTTTTCAAAAGCATTCTAGCGTCAAATGTCATCAAGAATAGTCTTGCCACCTTAAGGCTTGATGCTATTCAGACGATGTACCCGAATCTCCTTGAGGAATTGGAGAGCTTGGACGAAGAGACTATTAGCAATGGGCTGAACGATGCGAAATGGATGCAGGATAAAGGAATCGACATCAATGCGGTGCAAGAATCCATTTTTCGTAACAGACATTTGCAGGACCTTGGTCCTGACTTCCCTTTATTTGTTGGAAGATATGGTCTTCTAAAACCTTTTGTGACTCAGAAGGACTTCGAGGAGCATTACACGCACAATCTTAGAAAAAGCAGCGAGAAACTGAGTTTTGTTTTTACCGAATTGGTTCGCTTCTTTCAAGCAGCACATTTCAATGGAGCGTTCATATTGGTAGACGACTTTGAAAGAATTCCTGATTTTCAAAGTGCTAGGCAGAAGAGAGATTTTGCCCTTGAACTTCGCGCATGTCTCTTCGACGGATTGTATCTGAATGCCAAAATTGGTTTCTACAACGTTCTCTTAGTGTTGCACGCTGGTGTTCCGCGTTTAATAGCTGACGCTTGGGCACAATCTGGAATGGAGAATAGGGCTCCAATTTCGCCTCAGACTGCGTCTAAACACGTTATTCCTTTCGAAAAGCTAAACCAAGAGCATGCGTTGCTGCTACTAAAGAAATATTTGTCAGAATACAGGATAGATTCCGTGAGGTCCAATCCTTTCTTTCCTTTTACCGAGGGAGCGATAGGCAAAATCGGTGAACTCTCCGAGTATAATGCGGCGAAGATACTTAAAATGGCCTATGATCTTCTAGATAAGAGTTCTGATATGCCAGAAGAACAACAGGTTATCATCGATGAACAATTTGTGACAGATAACAGAGGAACAGGCGACTTGCCAGGTAGGAGTGTACCATCAATCGGAGATGCAGAATCAACGGATCTCTTAAAGAAGGCTGACAACAAGGACTAGACTTACATGCACAATTGTTTGGATAGGCAACAGCTGGCGGATTTAGTTGATTACATTGTGTTTGGTAGTGAAATTGATGGCGAGTTAAAAGCGAGATTTTCTCTGGCACAGGACTGGCAGGAACAGTTGATTTGTCTAGCATACCTTTTGTCAATGGTGCTGGAGGGAAAGGCAAAAGGGAAAAGAGATTACTCGACGACCATTGATAAAATCTACGAGCTCTCGACGGAAATATATTTGTCGATTCAAGAATTTGACAGCGATTTCATAAAGTACATGTTGGAGCATACGAGAGATAAGAGTCTGTTACTGGAAGAAGAATTGGTTGGATTACAGGCTAGATTGAGTGAGCATTCATATGACAGAGCGATACGTTATTGATACAACGAGCATAATCTGCTATTTTCACGATGTCTTCCAACAACGTGACCGTCTGTCTGACAAGGCGCGAAAGCTACTAGGGCAGGCATTTAGCACAGATTCAGGTTCCGTTAAGCTCAGCATTCCATCTATAGTCTTTGTTGAGATCTATGATAAATGGATAACTGACGAGGAATTTGCAAGGAAATTTTTCTATGAAGTATATACGCCAATTGGCCAATCACCGAATATAGAAGTAAAACCTATAGAGAGAGAAGTGCTGGAAG
>JAAZON010000381.1 GCA_012797725.1 SAR324 cluster bacterium
AGCTAATACTGTAGCTTTTCTATCTTTCTCCCCTCTGATCTCTATGCCGTAATTGCTGGCGGGGCCTGAAGAGAACTTCTGTCTGAAATCTATAGCGCGAAGTTCATCAGGCTTTATACCTTTTTGCCATGCTAGCATATCCGCAAATCGTTTCGATTTCAAATGGCCACAAACCAAACCAACAAAGAATAGTATTCTGTCTGCAATTTCATCATCATTCTCACAAAGAAGACGTGCTGCTTTCACAAAGCACGGAACCCCAACGAAAACATACTTCTTCTGACTTTTTCTTACTTCCCTGAGAACTCCAGAGAACTCAACAGGGTAATATCGTGACTTGGCTCCTTTCTTCAGATCTTCAATACTATTCGAAATGCCGTATTCAAACAGAACACCCTTTCCATAAGAAGGTTTGACATGGATTACGCCGTCAACCAGATTCTCGCTCAGAAGCCTAGAAAGTACCCATGTTCCAAAGCCGCCGGAACTCCCTCCTTCTCTAAAGGAATCCTCAGCAACATAACCTGCGTAAGTGGACAAATAGAAGCCGATAAATTCATTTTCTCTGATACCCTTGGTTGCTGCAAATATGGTCTTCGCGATCTCTGTCTCACTGCGATCACTGAAGAAAGGACAGACGTTGTTAATCTCGCTTTCTGATGACGCGAAATCGGGCTCATACATTCCTCTGGCGTTCAATACGTTACTTCCCACCGAATTTGATTGACTAACGCAAGCGCCACAACCTATGCAATATCCACCGTTTATGACCTTTTCTCTAAGATCCCTGTAAGAACACGTGTTCATAAAATCACCTCAAGTCCTTCCTCCTGCGTTTTCCTGTAAGAACTGTCAGTAGTTTTTTCAGCATTGCTTTCAGTGTTCTCTTTTCCAGTATCAAAAATGAAAGCAGACAAATCGACTGAATAACAGTACCTGTAATGCCGAAATACGCCATCATAAGAGACACAACTACTAGAGTAATACCTAGAGACAATCTCGTCCAGTTTATCGTAACTGTGAAGTACCTTCTTGTCTCAATCAACCGAGCAATCCACATTACAAAAAACGCTATTGCAGTTGAAATTGAGGCAGCTTGAATACCAATTATCGGAATCAAGAGAAGATTGACGCCTATATTCGCTGCTGCACCAATGCCCGATGTCCTGAAAGCTCCACCTGTTTTTTTTGCGGCAAGATAACCTACACCAAAGAACTGAGAGAAAGAATGAAAAACAGTACCGAGAATTAGAAAAGGAACGAATCTCCAGGATTCTTGAAAGCCCGTTCCAGTCATGAGAGTAACAAAGGGTTTGAGGACTATAGAGAAAAGGATAGTCCCGAGGAACATGAATGTGTAGAGTATCCTGAAGGTATTCGAATAGAACGTTTGTCTCTCGGGGCTATTGTACTGATCTATAGAAGAGATTTGCCATGCCTGGTAAAACACCGTATTTAGTATCGACAGAAGCATAGGAAACTTGTGAGCAACTGCGTATATCCCCGTAGAAGAGAAACCTAAGAAGAAAGCCAGCATGTATCTATCAGATGCACTCATTATCCACCATGCAAGAGCATTCGGTACAAGAGGGAGCGAGTATCTTGCCATCTCCTTAATTTGCATAACCCTTACGGCGGACACTATCACATACTTGCCAACCGATCCAAACAAAAAAAGAACTACCGTAGATACAGTCACCGCGATTATTTGAGAAAGCAAATACCCAATTACTCCCAACCTGAGAATAGCTACAAGAAGTATACCCATTGAAGCGAACACTGCCGTGTGGATAATATCGCTCATGGCAAATATTTTAAGTTTCTGTTCTGCCCTGACAAGAACCTTTGTCACTCCGTGGATTATATAAAGATAGAACAAAATCAGGAAGGCAGCTAGAAGAGAAACGGAAACTCCGAAATGAATGAAGAAAGGAATGAAAAGAAGGAGAAACA
>JAAZON010000382.1 GCA_012797725.1 SAR324 cluster bacterium
TTGCTCGCACCGATTCTCGTCAGTCGAAAAATTTCATCACTTGTTAAATTCAAAAGGTCTTCTATATCTTTTGCAATTTTTCTGAAAATCGGAATCCTAGCAAGGATTCGCAATTTTTCGTACGTGAAACCCTCCGATGAAAGTTCCCTCATCGCAAGGTCCACTGGGAAATTTCTTGGCAAAAACTCACAATCCGAGAGAGGGCTTCTAATCTTATTTTCGATCGAAGCCTGAGAGGTTTGACCCTCTCCATTTGGATTATCAAATAAGCGGTGATTACCCAATTCCAACCATTGAAAGCTCTTAAAAAGGGATTGGGGTCGTAAGAGATCCTACCCCTTAAATAATTATAAGTTATATTTTAAAACTGTTGCATAAAATTAATCAATAAATCCAATACAATCTTGAAATAACTCTTAATAACTTCCCCCTCTTGCCTCAACCTTAGGTCAAGCATGCTTGGCATACATAATGGAACGTTTCTATTTTCACACCTAATTGCAGGACTCTCTCTTAATGTGTATAAAATTTAAAAATCAAATATTTTGTACTTGTTTGGAGAGATTAGGTGAGCATAGCTGAGAAATCTTGTGATTATAATCCCCTATTCGACCTTGAGCCTGGCTCCTTTAGAGATCGAAACGGACGCATTTACTACCAAGGAAATAGAGTTTATAGGGGGCTTTCTCCAGAGGCCCTCGACTGTTGGAGACACCTCAAATCATCAAGATTCTTCCAAGAAGCCTCGAAATCCGGGAAAGTTGTTTGGACTGAAGAGATATCGGATTTCAATCCTAAGGGGAAAACAGGAACCGAGCAATGGGCTGCAATGCTCTGCCATGAACGCATTCCTTTTATCTCCTATCCTTACGAGTGGTCTTTTGGAATGTTAAAAGATTGCGCTCTACTACAGCTTGAGCTTTTAAGAGCTGCTCTTGGAGAGGATATGATTCTAAAGGACGCGACTCCTTATAACGTTCAATTTAAAGGAGCAAGTCCAACCTTCATAGACATTTTATCTTTTGAAGATCTTCAGCCTGGCCAAGTCTGGGTTGGCTACAAGCAATTTTGCGAGTTGTGTCTTTTCCCTCTAATGCTTCAATCATACCGACAGATTCCATTTCAGAGTTTTCTCCGAGGTGAGCTGGAGGGCTTAAGTCCGGAAGTTTTCTGGAAGCTCTTGTCATTTAGAGACATTTTTAGGCCCGGTGTATTTAAACATGTCTTCCTCCATAGCAAATTGCAACATAACTTTGCTGACACAAAGCAAGATCTTAAAGGGGCACTTGCAAATGCTGGATTTTCAAAAGAGTTAATTATTGCAAATGTGAAAGGCCTTCAGCGTCTAGTACAGTCATTAAAAATCCCCGAAGAAAAGACTGAATGGTCCGACTACTCCGACAAGTGTCCAAGTTACTCTCAGGAGACGTTAGAAGCTAAGTATAGATGGATTGAACGAGTCTTGTCTGAAAAGCCAAAACAACGTCTAGTGTGGGACATCGGATGCAATACTGGCAACTTCTCTCGCCTAGCATCTAAGTACGCCGATTATGTTATAGGCATGGACTACGATCATCTGGCAGTCGAGCGCTTTTATCAATCACTTCGTCGGAATGGGCCAAATAATGTGCTTCCAATGGTTATGAATTACGCAAATGCCTCCCCTGCCCTTGGCTGGCGAGGTCTTGAGCGCAAACGCCTCGAAGAAAGAGGAAGTGCTTCTCTAATAATGGCCCTTGCTGTTATTCATCACATTGTGCTTACAGCTAATGTGCCAATTCATGAATTTGTAGAATTGCTGGCACAACAAGGAGAATCTCTGATAATTGAATTTGTCACACGAGAAGATCCAATGGTAAAAAAATTACTTCTTAACAAAGTGGATCAATACGATGAGTATCAGACCGAAAATTTCGAAGCTTGTTTAAGCAGACATTTCAAGATTGAACAGCGAAATATTTTGCCCTCAGGAACAAGAATTCTTTATTATGCTGTGAGAGCTAAATAGACTGGCTGTCAAAATTCCTGTCCTTGAGTTCAACATCGAGGTACAACACTTTTAATGTATTGCAACCTCATGAAGCAGAGTTCTTTATAGGTGGCGCGAAGCGGTGGTTTTAAAGAGTTGAGCACCGCTTGTGAATAATTCAATACTGGATCTTTGGATTTTATTCTGTGAATAGAATATCTTATTTCCTTCTTGAGACAGTAATGGGCGTTCCTAACCCCAAACACTTTCTCAGGCAATTGTTTAACCTGCGCTCAATATTGCGGATAACGGAAGAAGGAACTTTGCTCAGGTCAGTTTTCTTTGAAAGCTCACTTCGCACCAACCCTGCAGTGTTTTCGACAATTCCTTTCTCCGAACCATGATAAGGTTCACCAAGGAATTATTTTGTGCCTAAGATTTTGTTAGTTCTCATATGTTCGCTATTCTCGGAGCCGTTGTCATAGGTAACGCTACGACATGCTTTTGGGGAGAGGGTCTTGAGTCTTCGAATCAGAGCTTGTAATCCTGTTATTGTCTGGTGATTGGGTACCTTTATTTTTTTTGAAAGTCTGTTTTTTGATTTGCATGAAGTATAACTGCTGATGGTGTCTCCTATTTGATACCATTAAATCGTTCTTCCAGTGCCCTTTTTGCGCCCTCTGATTGGCTTCTTTGCTACGCAATTTCGCAGGAATCCGATTCAGAATGTGCAACTTCAAGTGCTTCTTATACTGTTTTTACGCTTTCTGCGACTATGGTGATGGCAAAAATATTGTTGTATATCCAGGCGTTTCGAATAGATATACTCATAGATCGCTTCATTGTCGAAGGAGCTCTGCAAAGCCCCTTCGCTATTTTCCTTGTACTCAATCCCTCACGCCATTTGATGTTAAGGATAATATGTTCTTCTCATAAATTAAATGATGGTAGTTTCCCATAACAACCTAATACCCCTATGCTTAAGGGGTTACAGTTTGGAGTTGAATCTTGGGTACAATCTTTGTAGGAGGTGTAAAGGACTTTGGGTTCATCATGGGCTGTCTCGTTAATTAGCATGAATTCATTCAATAATGGACAGCGCTTGAGGTATCATGCAAGGAAAAGAAGGCGCTCTTTTCTCTTTTCTCACCTGTACCCTGGGGTAGTTTTGCCCCTACAAATAAAAGAAGGAGGGGCCTCTGCCCCTCCTTGTTTATAATACTAAAGCAAAGACTCTCTACTTCTGAGCTTGTTCCCTGAGCGCTTCCTATGCTGCTCACACGCGGGCTATTGGCACACGATATGGTGAGCAGGGCTCACATATGTGAGCCCTGCTCTATGCCAGAACTCAACTGATGCTGGATCTCCGCCCTGCTTGCCGCAAATACCGATCTTAAGATCTTTACGAATCGCAGGTCCTTTTTCTACTGCCATACGAATCAATCGACCAACAACCTTTTGATCAATCGTCTAGAATGGATCTAGTTCAAAATTTATCCTCCTCAGGAACTTGAGGAACTCAGCATATAAAGGCGACTTTAAATATGCCTCACCAAGGACAGTAACTGTGCTATTGGAGCGCTTAGCAAGTACTAAAGTTTTTAAAGCTCGCTCTCAGAATTCTAGCCGATGCAGTGGGCAGACTTATGGAAGAACCCTATTAAAAATCTTGAAAAATGCCCCCATTAAAGCCCAAGAAAATCCATATACTCCGCAAAAATCACTTCATGCTATGGGGCTTTGCAATTTACTTCTGTACTCTCTAATTCCTGACGGTACTTAAGATCGGCACCTGACTTATATAAAGGATGTTCTGCCCGCTTAGCCCAGTTATTTCATTAAATTTGCGAATCAGCAGAGAGCTCAGAGAAGCAATTTATCATATTCCCTATTCCCTTGGCTTGAAAACACTCGCATCGGTAAA
>JAAZON010000383.1 GCA_012797725.1 SAR324 cluster bacterium
CTTTTCCACTCAATAATTCTTGGTCTTTACCCATTTTTAGCAGCATACGAATTTAACCGCCATGAGATTCCTGCTTTTGAATTCATGAGCGCTGTTCCCTGGGCGTTGTTGTTAATTATCTTATTTGTCACAGTTCTCACTTTCTTGTTTAAGAGCCTTTTAAAAGCTTCTGTATTTTTCAGCGTGAGCTCTTTACTTCTTTTTGCCTATGGACCTTTTGCAAAATGGCTACGAGCCGATCTCAACACCCCTGGCAGTGCCTTGGTGTTACTTGAATTCAATCAAGCCGAGATATTCCCATTTGCTCTTCTTCTTCTTTCACTGCTTGCTTCATATATTTGGATAAAACAAGCAACAGAGCTACATGTTTCAAACCTTGCCTTTTTCCTCAATGTATTAGCTGCGTCAGTGCTTGTAGTATCAGTTATTTCAATTTTTGCTGGATTGGCAAGAGAGTCGAAAATCAAAGTTTCACACTCTGCATTGATGAATTATAGCTTCAAGGCTTCTCCAGGAAGTCCGGATATTTATTATATAGTTCTTGATGGTTATGGCAGAAATGATCTTCTTAAAGAACTGTATGGATATGACAATTCTCCCTTTACAAAGGAACTTGATAATTTGGGATTTTTCATCGCAGATAAGGCTGTTGCAAATTACCATAGAACCAACTATGCGCTTGCAGCCGCACTAAATGGCTCTTATCTTGAGCCTCCTCTTATAGACGCCAAAAACAAACAACTTATGGACTTTTATTTACAAAATCTTATTCACGAAAATTCCTTAGCTATGATACTGAAGAAAGCTGGTTATCAGACCGTTGCTTTCGAAAGTGGCTATTATACTACGGAGCTCACAGAGTCCGATATCTACTATCCTGTCGCCTTGCAGAATCGAGTCTTGGCCACTGCTTTTAGTTATATTCAATTTCCCTACTTCCGGGAGCTTGTTTCTTTAGAACTGCATAAACTCCACAGGCAGAGATTAAGCAACATTTTCCCAACGGCAATGAATTCATCGAAAGCAAGCAATTCTCCAAGCTTCATTTTTTTGCATGTCCTTGCTCCACACCCTCCATTTGTGTTTAATGAGGATGGCTCTGCTTTTAATTCCAACAAAGTTTTTAACCTTGGGGATGGCGACGATTATGGTGGCCTACCAGACTATAAAGAAAGATATATCAAACAATTGCAACATATCTCAAAACTTACACTTGATTTCTTTAAGGAACTCCTAGAGCGCAATAAAAATGCCATTGTTATTTTACACGCCGATCACGGCCCTGGCCTGCACTTTGATCGCGAAAGCCTTGAGCAGACTGACATCAAAGAGCGTTATTCAATACTCAGTGCTTTTTACTTCCCTAGTCGCAACTACCAAATGCTTTACGAGTCAATAAGTCCAGTTAATTCGGTTCGAGTAATGCTATCTACAGTTTCAGGTAACGAAGTGCCTCTGCTGCAAGATCGAAGCTTTTTTTCCACCTCCAGAAAGCCTTTTGATCTCACGGAAATCACAAATATTATAGGCAGATAGGCCGAGAACTCCTCATTCACACCTGAAATTCTCACAGAATTTTCATTCTGTGTGGCCGTACTGCATTCAGAAATCGTCGAATTCCAATTTCTCACTGGGCAGTATCCTGGAAAGCACCGCATTGAAAGTTGTGGTGACTCAAGTTTCTCGGGCTGGTCGCTACCTTTTGCCTTCACCAAAACTTAATTTCCGGACAGAAACTATTCCCTTTTTTCATAGTATGCTCCAATCCGCTACCACCTGTTTGCCCGAAGACACAGCCCTACAAAGATTTCCTATTTGCTAATAAGTTCAACTGGCTGTATTTATTTATAAGAAACTGTCGTTTTGTGTATGTAAAGGTACGGCATGGGCCTTGCTCACTAATTTTCCAAAAACTTAGAAGCATCTTAAGTCAAATCAACGAAATATCTGTGGGAAGGGTTATTAAAGGGTTACGCAAGAAAGGTTTCATATGGGAATTAACAATATTCTTAAGCCATTCAGAGTCATATGTTTCGGGTTTTTCTTGTCGCTTAGCTTGCTCTCAATTCCGAGGACTCTAAAGGCAGAAAGCGTTTCGCTAAGTTGGGATCTTCCAACCAAAAATACCGATGGAACTGAACTTACAGACCTAGCTGGAATAAAACTTTACCACGGCCGTTCCAGCGGTAACTACACTGGTATTATAGATCTAGGGCCTGTCTCAAAAACGACTTTTAATGGACTCGAAGTCGGTGTTGATTATTACTTTGCTGTAACTGCTTATGATGCAAGTGGAAACGAAAGTGTTTTCTCAAATGAAGTGCATATGAAAATTGAATCGAAAAATACGCCTACTCCGATTCCCACTACAATAATCAATACACCAATCACCCCAACCACCCCAACTATCACCCCAATTGCCACTCCTACAAAGGAAGGCAGAAGAACTCCTTATCCACACACTGGAATCTCCATCGGTGCAAAAATGGATTTTGATGGTGATATGATTTCAGACATTGCTAGCTTTGAGACAACTGATTCTAAAGCAATCTTCCATATCTACCGCTCAAGCGATCAGGCTTTGATTGACGCTGAATTTGAAACAACTAATGCAGCTGTCCAAGCAAGCGGAGATTACAACGGCGATGGGAAATGGGATGTCGGTATTGTAACTCGAAATGAAAAGGGCGAGTTCGTCTGGATAGCCAGGGATTCAGAGACAAATGCCGACGTGCTTCGTGAGACATTTGGAGGTTCCTCCGCCCTTGCACTCTCTGGGTGTGACATTGATGGAGACGGAAAGAGTGACTTAATAAGCATTGCCAAAGACGCTGTTCGGATGCGCAAATCAAAAGGAATGAAGTCAGCGAAAGCCAAATTGTCGGGACTTAAAGTAAAAGATGCAAATTGCATTGATATAAACAATGATGGCAAGGACGAAGTTTCTCTCTTGGTCAACAAGAAGGTACCTGCAAAATCTGGCTCTAAAGCAGCGGACACCCGCATTATAGTCCTTACACAAAATGGGCAAGTGTATCTGGAAAAGACCGTCCCTGCTGCAAAGGCTTTAATAGTGGCAGATAGCAATGCTAACAAGAAGGACGAGCTTGGTTATATTTCAACCAAGAAAGGAAAACTTATTTTAAATATGATCACTAAGAACAGAACTTTGAAATTTGCGCTTGGTGCTGTTAGCGATCTTTCCGCTGCTGGGTATCTCCCGATATCCTCAAAGCAACGAGTTGCAGTGTTGTATAAAAACACTGACGGAGCCATAAATTTGTATAATCTTAAGACCAAGCGGGCCGCTGAAGTTGACATCGAACTTCCAGATGGACAGCTCGTACGACCTGTTAACGCGAGGACTCCCTCACTTCTTGTGGCCATGAACACAAAATAGCCGTAGTAGGTCGTTAATCGTACTCGTTCACCCACCCCACCAAGCAAGCCCACGACTTAAACTGATGCGCGGGCCTCATCATGTATTCGGACTTGAATTTGAGCAAGACAAATTTGAGCCACTTTAACGGCTAGTTGACAAACACTGTCCGCTAAAGTCGCGCCGCCTACCGTGGGGCTAAATTCTTTAAAGGATGGACGGTTAGCGTCAATCTTCCTGTTGCTTGAATTAGAGATGTCTTTCTAATATTCTTCTCTTCTTCACTTCAGGTATAAAGACAAAGATGGTAGCTAAGGTAATTGTCATTGGTGGTGGTCATGCAGGTATTGAGGCAGCATGTGCCTCTGCTCGTCTAGGTGCACACACAAAATTATTCACCCTTCGAAAAGCAGCTATTGCAGAAATGTCCTGTAACCCAGCAATAGGCGGATCAGGAAAAGGCCACCTAGTTAAAGAAGTTGATGCTCTTGGCGGCCTAATGGGACGAGCAATAGACAAAACTGGAATACAATTTCGAACACTTAATGCAAGCAAAGGTCCTGCAGTACGAGCATCAAGAGCTCAAGCAGACAGGGTACTTTACAAAAATTACATAAAGAATGTGCTCGACACATACCCAAATCTCGAGATTTTTGAAGCAGAAGTAATTTCTGTTGAGGTAAAAGGTCAGAAAGTTCGAGGAGTCAGACTAAATGACGGTACCTTCCAAGAGGCAGACCGCGTGGTGCTTACATCTGGAACTTTCTTGAGGGGTTTGATGCACACTGGAAGCATTAAAACCGTCGGCGGTAGACGAGGAGATAGGGCTGCAAATTTCCTTAGCACTTCGCTTGAAAATCTCGGATTTAAATTGGGACGCCTTAAGACGGGCACACCTCCAAGGATTAAAAGCTCCACTATTAACACTTCTGTTCTTGAAGAACAGCCTGGGGAGGTGCCCCCAAGGCCCTTTTCGCTTTTCACAGATAGAATCTCCCAAAAGCAGATCTCTTGTTGGATTACGGCAACTAATGAGGAAGCGCATGATATAATAAGAGCAAACCGTGAGCGAAGCCCTTTGTTTAACGGACAAATAAAATCAGGCGGCCCTCGCTATTGTCCGTCAATTGAAGATAAAGTCTTTCGTTTCCCAGACAAAGATAAGCATCACATTTTTCTAGAGCCTGAAGGATATGACTCCGAGCTTGTATATCCAAACGGCATATCAACTAGCCTTCCATCAGATGTTCAGGTGAAGATGCTTAAATGCATCAAGGGACTTGAGAATGCCGAAATAGTTCACTGGGGTTACGCAGTTGAATATGATTTCATTGATCCCAGAAATTTGAAGCCGACATTAGAAACAAAACAAATTCAGGGTCTCTATTTCGCCGGTCAGATAAATGGAACTTCTGGATATGAAGAGGCTGCTGGTCAAGGTTTAATTGCGGGAGCAAATGCTGCTCTTAGCCTATTCAATAAGGAACCTCTAATAATTGATAGAGGTCAAGGTTATATTGGAGTTATGATCGATGATATCACAACAAATGGTGTGGACGAACCATACCGCATGTTTACATCACGTGCTGAATATCGACTACTTCTGCGAGAGGATAATGCAGCCCTACGCTTATGCCCAGTTGCAATCAAACTTGGACTTTTGGGAGACCAAGAAAGACGTCTGTTTGAAAATCGACTTGAGGACTATCACCGCGCACACACATGGGCAAATTCTTATCGTGTATCTCCTAGTGAAGAAAATAATGAGTGGCTTAAATTGCATGGCAGTGCAATACTTAAAGATGCTTTGAGCATTGCGTCTCTCTGCAAGCGTCCCGAACTTTCGCTTGCTTTGTTGCTTCAGAGATTTGAACCTGATTTTTCAATTCCACCTGATGTAATTTCCGCCCTTGGCATAGAACTTAAATTTGAGGGTTATTTAAATAAACAGAATGAAGAAATTGCTCGTTTGAAA
>JAAZON010000384.1 GCA_012797725.1 SAR324 cluster bacterium
AGCGAAGGAGTGGAAGGTTTTTGGCCTTCAATTAAAGGTATGTTGGGAACTTCCTCGGGCGTAGTGGTAGAGACAAGTGGTAGGTTCATAACTGGAGTCGCAACTGGGGCAATTTCAGCTTCCCTAGAAGTTATAATGGTCGATGTTTCTGTTGCTGTTTCCGTTGGAGTAGCCGTGGGTTCTTCTTCTTGAGGGGTAGGGGTTGGCGTCTTCTCAAGTTCCTCTTCGGGGGTTTCGGTTGGTGTAGGGCTAAACTCTTTGGTGGGAGTTTCGGTCGGAACAATCGTTGGCTGCTCTTCCTCGACAGTGCCTGGAGTTGACTCAGTTTCTCGTATCTGACTCTCAGCGGGAGAAGTTTCACTTGGGGCTGAAAACTGTGTTTCTAGCATTTCAGGAGTTGGAGTGAATTCTGGAGTAGGAAGTCTTGGCTCTTCAAACAAACTAAGAGCCGGGGGTGAGGCTTCTGGTTTATTAGTTGGCTCCTCGATAAGACTTGGTGTTGGAGAGAGCATAGGGGGTGTTTCTTTTTGAGGAACTATTAAAATACCTTCTTGAGCGTAGGGAGCATCATCTGGCAAAAGCCTGAAAATTTTAGCATTTCCTTCGTCGCTTACGACAAAACGTGGAGCTTTCTTTAATTTCAAATCAAGAACAATTCTAGTCTTCTTTTCATGCACTCCCACACGAATTCGTCTTACGAGGGGATTTTCCTGGACATCCATGCTTTCTGGACGGAGAACTTGAAGGCCTGTGATATCAATTACAAAACGACTCGGCTTTTCAAGAGACAAGTATTCAAATAATGCTGTAGATACCCCTTCTATTCTTAATTCCAAACCTGGTTGCTGTTGAGTATCGTCAAAGTCACGATCTCCAAGGTAAAGCAAGAAACCTTCGCCTTTTAGCGCTAGTAATTCTTTCGAAGATTTATTTGCTGGGTCTGCATAGAGTGCCGAAGAAAAAAGCATCAGCAAAATAAGCAGCCAAAAGCTTCTTCGCATTAACAGCATTACTTTTTTTGTCGTCATTGATGAAATATGCAAATTAAACCGACTTCAAAGAGCAAGTCTAAATATCCAACCAACTCATTCCTTGGCCCAACGCGTTGTTATCATAGCGTAAAAAGCTTTCGAGTACGACAGATAAACTGTCGTTTAAGATGAGGTTGAGGATATTTTACCTAAGCTTCTTGAATTGTTTTTAGAGGTTTAATCGATATCGTTCCATTGCCTAAGAGCATTCTAAAATGTTCCAGTCGAAATTGGGACATTGTCACAGGCCTTAGAGGCATAGAGGATATAAGCAGTTCAACGCTGTAACTAGTTGATAATGCTATGTTTACCTCCCACCATCTCCAGCTGGTCTAATTCCTTTTTCTTTCGAAGCTAAGTTGTAAGGCTCTTATCGCATCCTTTATAGTTTCTCTGTAATGAAAGCGGCAGCTTTAGATAGAATTTTTTTCCTTTTAATAATTTTAATGTCTTTGGTGCCTTTTCTACCCGGGCTTGATGGCGCATTTATTCAAGATGATATTCCTCTGATAAAAAACAACCTAGAAATTCGCAAACTCAATAATATTCCGAGTCTTTTTCAACAGCTTTATTGGCATAAGACAGCACGGGCAGATCTTTATAGGCCATTGAGTATTGCAAGCTATGCGATAGATGGAAAAGTTTGGGGAAGGGACAATTTTGGGGCACCACTTTCAAGGGGCGTACATTTAACAAACATCTTATTGCATGTTTTTGTCAGCGTCTCTCTTTATTTGCTTTTTATTATTCTATTGCGGGACAAAATTCCAGCTTTTTTTGGAGCAGCTTTTTTTTCTGTTCATCCCATTCATACAGAAGCAATTGTTCATTTGGTAGGTCGCGCTGATTTATTAATGGCATTTTTTTTCATCTTGGCCTTTCTAATCTATATCAGCTCTTCCCATACAGGAAAGCTTAAGCTGCTTTTATGTTCCATGCTTTATCTTGCTTCCATGATGTCCAAAGAAATGGGAGTTATGTTGTTAGCGGTGTTATTTGTCTATGATTTTTTCTTCCGAAATGATCTCAAATTCCTCGATTTCGTGAAAAAAGAAGCAATAAGGCTGGCGCCGTTTGTTTTATCACTTCTTATTTTCATATTAATGCGAGGCTTTACTATTGGAGCGAATTTGAATCCTCCAAGTGTTTTTGCCCTTTCAGGTCCTAGCCAGTTCATGGCTTTCATTGACCCTAAGCCAGGCGAAGTGCTGATAACAATGTCGCATGCGCTGGGAATTTATTTATTAACAAGCTTTGTTCCTCTGTGGCATAGTGCTGATTACTCCGGATTCCCTCATGCTAGAACGCTCGGTTTTCCCGCTATGCTTTCCCTCGTTAGCTTTGTCATTCTGGCCTGCTTGGCCGTGTGGTCTTACAGGAGGGGGGATAAGAGGTTTTTGTTTTGGTTTTTATATTTTCTTTTAACAATATTTCCTGTGTCTAATTTGATTGCTACAAGCGGCATAGTCTTTGCTGAAAGAGTCCTATATCTTCCGTCCGTTGCAGCTGCTGCGGTTTTTGGTATTGCGGCTTCAGTGCTTTGGAGAAAATGGAAGAAGATGACAGGTGTTATTATTACTCTGATCTTTATTCTCTTTGGGATTCAGTCTTATCACCAAAGTTCTCAGTGGAAGGATGCTCTTAGTATTTTCAAATACTCACAAGAGAATTGCCCATTCTTTGGCTTCATTGGCTTAGGCTCGCTTGCGGAAGCTTATGCTGGAGAGCTTGATAAGCACCCAGAGTTATTACCTAGAGCCCTTGAGGTAGCTAAGGCTGCAGTGGCGGCAGGGACTAGTACTTTTAACGTTTCCCAACTTGCCTCCCTCCTTGAACGAAGCGGCAACTATGAAGAAAGTTTTAAGTGGTGGAC
The DNA here is from genome assembly GCA_012797725.1 of SAR324 cluster bacterium. The sequence continues at coordinate 2,905 of JAAZON010000384.1, forward strand.
TGCACTTTGGCAGGCTGTACCAAATAACGACTTTTACTATTCTAGAAGCAATGAAATGCTGAAGAAACATTACGAACTTAAAGCTGCTTCTGGTGATTTTGCTCATGCGGCACGTGCTGTAGAGTTGGGGCTTCAATATGCCAAAAAGAGAGATAATACCACAGAGCTGAACTACTGGTTGGAAAACTGCGAAAAAGCCTTTGAGAAATGGATTTCCAAGCTCATGTATCAAAACAATTCCTTAGAAGCAGCGAAGGCCTGCGCAAGCCTTAAGGCTTTGAATCCTTCAAGCCAAATTGCTTTGCTTTATTGCCGATGAAACAAGCTATTTATGGTGTGTTCTTAGATGCTTTGGCAAATCTCAGCCGATCCTCAGATTGCATGAAATGTTTTGAAGGATTATCTTTGCAATGGATTCAAGGTTTTCTATAAAGATACTCTAGTGCCCTCCATTATCAAAAATAATTGTCTTTTATTCATAGTGCTTGGGATTTTTGTTGTTTACACGGTAGCAACACTAAAGACTACAGCTCCTACCTCTGATGAGCTTCCCCATTTAGCCTCTGGGTATGTTACGCTTAAATTCAATAATAAGAGTCTTAATATTGAACATCCTCCACTTGTAAAGATTCTAGCGGCAGCTCCACTTCTTTTAAGAATCACGCCCCCTGCCCAATGGGCACGAAAAAACTGGAGCACGGAAAATGAGTGGGAATTTGGGAGGGAGTTTCTGTACCACAATGGTACGGAAGCTTTGACAACCTTGAACATTGCCAGACTTCCAATGCTTGTCTTTGGGGTCGTTTTGTGTTTGGCCTGTTATTGCTGGTCGTATGAGCTTTTTGGGAAGAGAGGCGCTGTTTTTAGCGTTTTTTTATGTGCCTTTTGTCCGAATATTTTAGCGCACACTCGACTGATTACGACAGATGTACCACTAGCTTCCTTGGGAGTGCTAAGCGCATTTTTACTTTTCCGTTTCTTGCGAAAATCTTCTTTCTTGGCGGCTTTGAGCTTGGGAGTTTCTCTTGGATGCATGCTCTCAGTTAAGTATTCAGCCATAGTGCTTCTTGGGGGAATGCTAGTGGCTGGCCTTATGGCCTTATTCTTTGTGAAGCAGGGAATTGATCAAAGACTATTGAAGCCTCTCTATACCCTTCGCCTGTTGTTTATTGTCTCTCTTGCTGCAGGATTAGTTTTTTCCGCAGTTTATGGCACTTTATTTTTTTGGCCAGCATATTATCAAGGGCTTAAATCTGTAGGCTTTAACCATAATCCAGACTTCCTTTTTTATTTTCTGGGTAATTTTAAGAAAGGAGGCTTTGATTGGTATTTCCCTGGAGCATTTATCTTTAAGAGTTCGCGCGGGCTTTTATTGGCTCTTTGCTTCCTTTTAGTGCTTGGGGTTTTCTCATTGTGGAAGAAGAAGTTGGAATTTAGCCCGACCTTGCGTCTTTTTTTGTTAATAGGAATATTTGCCCCACTTTCATATTTTATATTCATTTGCATGTATGCCCCAAATATTGGCTATCGATATATTATTCCAGCGACCTCGTTCCTATTTGTCTTATGTGGTGGCTTGCCGCATATCTTAGAAAGCTATAGATGGGGACGAGTCTTCTTGGTATTTATTGTCGTGTTTCATCTGCAATCAGCGATCAGGGCATTTCCCGATCCAATTTCCTATTTTAACGGTATTGCTGGCTGCTCAGGGATCAAGGGTATTGAATGTCTTGATGATTCTAACATTGACTGGGGACAAAACTTAATGCAGCTTGCAAAGGCTGTTCCAGAAGGGCAGGAGCTTACAATTCTCTATTTTGGTTCAGCTGAGTTAGATGCATATTTTTCAAAATGGCGGCTAATGCAAAAGCCAGAAATGCTAAAGCCAGAAAAAACTCTTTATGCACTTAGCATTCACGGGTTAAACCGCTGGAATTCGCTATATTCCAAGCCAAATGGTGTTGACTGGTTCAGGGATTTTAAGCCTAAGGAGATCATAGGTAATACTTATTATATATATGACTTTAGGGAGCCAGGCCCGGAATTAGCGCAAGAAGCTTTCAAATAAGAGGCTACTTTTTAGATTTGTCGCTATGACAAAGGATTTGATTGCATATCTATTAAGACCGAAATTTATAGTCCCTTTTGTTCTTGTTTTGCTTGTGTTAGCTCCCTATCGAGAGCTTCTTGTTGGGGCTGCCATCCCAATTCCTGATGACATTTTTATATCCGATCTTGCAGATGGTGAGTTTCCAGTTCGCACTGAAATTGGCCGTCTTCTAAGAAGTGGCGAGTCTCCCTTTTGGCTTAAGGGGATTTTTACCGGTGCCTTAGGGGGATTAGACCCATTCTCGGCAGTCTTTTTTAGCTTTCTGCCTCCTTCGCTTGCTTTAGGTTGGATGATTTCATTTTTGCTTAGCGTGGCTGCATTGGGTACTTATGTTTTAGCGAGACAGCTAGGTGCTACGCGTTTAGGCTCATTCATGTCCGGATTTATTTTTCCTTGGTCTGGATTCTTTGTCTGCCAGTTAAGACATCTCAGTATAATTGGAGTTGTTGCGTTATTTCCTATTGCGCTCTTTTGTTTGGAAAAAGCAGCAGCACAAAGCCCAATTTGCTTAGAGGCAGAAAAAAATAGGATATGCGCAAAAAAAAGCTTTCTTTGGATGCTGGCATTTAGCCTGCTCTTTGGTATTCAAATATTAGCGGGATTTCCACAATCTGCATACATATCGGGACTTGTATATTCAGCTTTAATTATAGCGCATGCAGCGAAACTCTTTTTTTTGGATCAAAAAGGAAGCGATCTGCGTAGAAGATTATTAACATCGGCGGCGCTGGTAGCAGGTTTTGCTTTTGCGGTTTTCGTGAGCGCTTTAATAGGTATGATTAGTATTCTTCCACTTAAGGAACTAGGAGGTTTTTCAGATCGCAGTGCGGAAGCCTCATACGAGTGGGCTACTCATTTTAATTATTGGGGTAGGAATGTTCTTAGTTTTATTGTTCCGTATATAAACGGGGACATATCAGATCTAAGCTACAAAGGAGATAGCATTTTTTGGGAAGACTATGGGTATGTCGGCCTAATTACTTTGCTTTTCTCTGTAGTGGCTTTGGTCAAGAAAGCTCGATGCTTTCCGGTTGTTTTTTGGGGTCTTGGTACAGTAGTTGTGTATATGTTGGTGCTTGGGAAAATTACACCTGTTGATCGTATTGCGTTTTAGCTGCTCCCGTTTCTTTCGACATTTCGCTTCCCAACACGCTTCCTTTTTGTTGTTGAACTTGGTCTTTCGCTACTTGGGGGTATTGGGCTGAGCATATTGCAGACGCTGAGTGTGGAGAAATTCAAAGAGAAGAGAGGAGTGATCATTTGGAGGGGAGCCTTGCTTTGTTTTGTGGCGCTAACAGTCTTTGATTTGTTCTATCATCATATACGTCAAAATCCCCTAGTGGATGCACGCATCTGGCTTAGCCCGCCACGCAGTGCAGAAATTATAAAAAAAGAGGGGAAAAACGAGCGAGTGTTTGCACCGGCGAGTGCAGCCCAGCACGTAAACTTGTTTAATCACTCCAAAGGCTGGAGTGGAGATCTTTCTGGTTATTATGAGCATAGAGAATTATTGCAACCCAACTCGAATCTACTCCATGGTATAGCAACGCTTGATGGCTATAGTGGAATCTCACCGCGCTGGTTGGTTGATCTAATAGGCGATCACAATCGCACTGGATTTTTGTGGCAACTTTATAAAGTAACTCCTGTTGATTTAGAAGCGCTTCCCGCTTTCTTTGACTGGCTTGAGGCACTGTCAGTACGCTGGCTCATTTTGCCCATGCGAGTATCATCCGAGCGTCTTCAGCATATGGGGAGTGCCCCGCCAGTTGAGCTCTATCGACTTCATGGCACTTTACCCCGTGTTCGTGTGCTTAATAATGTCCGCATAGTTGAATCACTTGATGAAGTGTGGACTCTTGTTGCGACAGAGGAACTCAATATCAGAAATGAGGTCCTGTTGCATGACCAATCCTTAGCTCCGCTCGTGGCTGCGATTGAGAAAGAATCTGAAGGAGAGCAACAAGTTTCTGATGCAAGAATTCTTATAGACAGATCCACAGAGCTTGTTGTTGAAGCCGTCGCAAAAAAGAGAAGCCTACTATTAGTTGCCGATACATACTATCCAGGATGGGAAGCTACCGTCGATGGAGAGCTTACTCCAATTTTTAGAGCTAACATAGCCCATCGTGCTGTGGAACTTAAGCCAGGAAAGCATAGAGTAGAGTTTAGATTCAATTCACAAGCTGTGAAAAAAGGAATTCAATTTTCTGCTGCCGGAATTTTGATTTTAATATTTCTTTCTATTTTGGTTCTGGCTTGGAAGCCAAATCACGCGAAATAGGCTACCATTTATTCATATGTATGCGATTTGGATCGTAGCGATTCGAAGCGCCCTTCTCCTCTCCTGGATATCCAATCGGAATCACATTAAGTGGTATTATATTATCAGGTATTTCGAAGGCTTCCTTTATTTCCTTGACTCTTTCCTCTCTGGGATATACTCCGCACCAAACTGCACCAAGTCCAAGCTCATGCGCAGCAAGAAGGATATTTTGAGTGGCAGCAGAACAGTCCTGAATCCAGTAGCCAGGAGCAAATTCAAGCCCGGGATCTCCGCAAACTATAATAGCAAGAGCTGCCTCACTAGCCATTTTTGCGTATGGATGCACTTTGGCTATTTCTTGAAGATGCTTCTTGTCTTTAACAACGATAAAATGCCAGGGTTGTTTGTTGTTAGCAGAAGGAGCTGCCATGGCTGCTTTTAATATCTCTGTTACTAATTCATTAGGCACGCTCTTATCCTGGAACTTCCTTATACTTCGCCGGCTTAATATTGATTCAAGTGTCATTTAGCGTCTCCATGAGG
>JAAZON010000385.1 GCA_012797725.1 SAR324 cluster bacterium
AGGATGATAAAATAGAACATGCTAAGATTCCAGCATCTATGCTCCCCCGAATTCTAAGAATCGGAGATGTGGCAGGAACTCTATGTGCTAACTATGCTAAGAAGTGGGGACTGCGAGAGGGCATTCCCGTGATTGTTCCAATAGGTGATAATCAAGCCTCTCTTTATGCTACATTGGACAATCCTAGCAGGCAAATTGCATTGACATTAGGAACCGGTGGGCAGCTCTCTGTGATTTCTCCAGTGCTAGATTCCAGTTTACTTTGTGATACTTTTGAGTATCGCCCATATGTGGATGGAACTTATGCGGCTGTAGCCGCATCACTTTCAGGTGGGAGTGCCTCTACGTGGCTCGTCAATACCGCGGCTAGTTGGATGGAGGCTTTGGGGCTGACTCCTCCGTCAAGAGATGCGCTTTATTCTAGATTCACCACTCTCGGGCTTAAGTCGTTTGATTCGGATCTTGAGATTAAACCTCACTTCTTGGGTGAGCGGCATGATCCATCACTGAAGGCGAGTATAAGCGGCATCGATCTTGACAATTTCACCCCTGGTAAGGTGGCGGCAGCGCTTGCTAGAGGTGTTGTAAGGAATCTCAAGAGCATGCTTCCAGAAAAACTTCTTGAAGGGAAGAGGGAGATCGTCGGGAGTGGAAATGCCATCCGCCGTTCTCAACTCATGCAAAAGATTATAGAAGAGAACTTCAATCTTCCCCTTCGCATTAGTGAAGGTCAAGAAGAGGCTGCATGTGGCGCAGCCTTGCTTGCGGAGAGAGCTTTAAAGTAATAGCTTTAATGTATATAAACTGATCGTAAAAATTCCTGCCCCGAGCTAAGCCCATCTAAGGGTGACAATCTTTTCAACCATTTACAGGGCTTTCTGAATAGTCCCTCCCCCTCAAAGTCCGGCTATTTTTTTGGGGAGGGGCTGCGATAGTCCAATGCTACGGACTTAAAAAAAGGTGATTTTAATGCACAATCGCTTCAGAGTGGTTAATAACAAAAAAGAGTTAAAAGTGAATTTAATTTGTCGAAACATGATTCTCCAATGATTTGACGAGTTAGGGAGTAATTGCTGATGCAACTAGATCTTTTCCGGAAGGATTTATTCAAAAGACCCGCAATGGTTGCTACACTCGATCCTGATATCTTCAGCAAGGAGAGGGTTTGCAAAGTTGCTGAACGTATGGGGATTAGTGTCAACGAGGATACTCATAAAATCTTTCGATTCTTTCAAGAGGGTAAGCGTTTCATTCTTGTGCATGGAGCTGGTGGAACCGGCAAAAGTACAATTATCAGTCTGTTAGAAACTCTTATTTGAAGGAAAGAAATCATAGGAAAGCTAGCACCCACTGGTATCGCAGCTCTAAATATAGGAGGCCAAACGATTCACAGCTGTTTAGGGATGGCTAAACGGGAGAAGTTGCTGCCATTGAAATTCGATGACTATGAACGCCTAAGAAACTATCAACTATTGATTGTTGATGAATTTTCATTTCTTCGCCCAGATTTGTTTGATGCCATGGATTCTCGACTCCGACAAGTCAGAGAGTGCGATGCTCCGTTTGGGGGTCTAATTCTTCTGGTGTTGGGAGACCCGTTCCAGCTTCCCCCAGTGATACTTAGAGATGAAATGCCAGATCTGAAGAAGGAGTATGGAGAAAATTTACATTTTCTTTCTGCAAAAGTCTCACAAAAATTAATTGCGGAGAATCAAATTGCTGTTGTGGAACTTCACGAAATATATCGACAACAAGAAGTGAACTTTCTTGAACACCTGCATTCAATCAGATATGGTTCTGAAGTTTCACGCAGGGAGGCATTCGACTTTTTCAATGAGCATTGTTATCTGGGAGGAGAAATCGATCCTGAAGCGATCACTTTGGCCTTTACCAGAATGGCGGTTGCAGAGGAGAATAGCCTTAGCATTAAACGCTTGGAAAATTCTGGAAGAATAGATCCAATGTTTGATTTGTTCCAAGACCGATTAGTGTTTGTAATGGAACACGGTGATTCTGAGTATGAACGAAGCAAGTCTCGTTATCCTGTTGAGATCATTCCTTACATAGGAATGCATGTGATGATGCTAGATAATGATAGTAGGGGACGATGGGTGAATGGCTCGATAGCAAAAATAGTCAGTGCTGATGCTAATGGAATTGCGATAACACTTTGTCGTGAGGGAGATGATAGGATCCATCATGTTGACAGAGTTCGCTTGTACGATTCAAGCTCTAACATTGCACGCCAGATTCCACTGACACCATGCTATGCAATCACAATTCATAAGTCGCAGGGAAGTACGTTTGACCGAGTGAATATAAATCTTCAAAGAAATGGTTCGAGAAAACTTGGGTTTGAGTTGCTCTATGTAGCACTTAGTCGTTGCAAAACTGTTGAGGGCATTCGGCTGAGAGAGCCTCTCTGTATTAATAATTTCAAGGAGAGCAGAGGGGTTGTTGATTTTTACCGGACACTTCGCACTTATCAGGAAAGAATGGTCCCCTAGACTACTTACCCAGAATTCTTGTCTTAGCCTTCTCCTCTTCTTCTGTTCATTGCAACTTCAATGTTGAACTCAGGAAGGCGAAGAGTTTTTGCAAATTGTCTAAACTTTGGCGGTTTCAAAAAAGAATTGCCGTAATTAATAGTCTATCTGAACGGATATTCTGGAAATTAATTTATTCTTTGCTGAATAAGTCAGTAGCAACATCGATCTGTTCAGGTTTGCCTAGTAAATATGCGACATCATTGCTATGAAGTAGAGTATCAGGTGCAGGGTGCTCTATTATTTCTCGTCCTCTTTTGATTGCCAAAAGTGTCACACCAGTTTCTTTGCGAAGGTCTATGTCAATAAGAGTTTTCCCCTCAGCTTGGGATCCAGCTTCAACGGTTACTGCCGTTATGTTAATATTCGAAAATTCGTCAAGAATCGATGGTTGATTTAGCAAGTCCCGTCCACTAAATTCTCCCAGATTCATATTTCTCATATGTGTCAGTATGCGATTAATCTCGTTTTGTGGAAGCAATCTCTTAATTAAGATTCTGTTAAGCATGTCGATTGCCACTTCGAGCTTCTCGGGCAAGACTTGATCAGCTCCAAGTTTATAAAGTCGTGC
>JAAZON010000035.1 GCA_012797725.1 SAR324 cluster bacterium
CAGAGAGGATTGTCTCACTTTTTTCCACTCTAGAGGCGGAAGGAAAGGTGGAATTGCTCTTTGATGACGAAGATGCGAAAGAGATCCTGGTATCTATGAACAAGGAAGCATCAAATTTGGAGAGCTTATGAGTGTAGGGCCGACAAATGACGAAGCAAGAGTCGATGAGTCGCTTTCGGATAAATCCTTGGAGAAACTTAGTAGTGGTGTCTCTTTAATTCAAGTCGTTGATTGTGTCTTAAATGGGGATTTTTTTTCACAAAACCAGCCATGCATTGGTATTGAATGTAAGGGGCAAGAGTTCCTGAAGAGTGAAGCGCATTTGTCCGAGGTTGTTTTTAATTATGAGCAAGTATCTGCGAACTCGTTATTAGTACTCAGCGATGACGAGAGCAAGTTGGCTGAGCCTTTATTTGATAAGGTTGTACTTAATTCAAGCATTGGTTTGGTTTTAACAGATTCTAAAGAAATTGCAGATCTTGCTGTCAAAAGGAAGATTTGCACTATTCTACTGAATGACTCTTGTAATGACGGCATTGCTCCGACAAGAAGAGCACTTCGGGCGGTAGCTAAATTAATCAGAAGCCAGGCAAATATTCCAGTGATAGGCATTACAGGAACTTCCGGTAAGACCACGACTAAGGACTTAACAGTTGCAGCTCTAAGTGCACGTTGTAATGTTCTTGGAACTTTAAATAATCAGAATAGTGTGTGGGCCGTCACCCGCACTCTGTTGAGGCTGAATAGCATGCATGATGCTGTGGTTTTAGAATTTGGAAGTAGGAAAAAGGGGCATGTAAATATTTTGTCTGAAATGGCGCAACCAACAATAGCATATGTGTCATCAATAGGAGAAAGCCACCTTGAGACATTTGGAGATTTTCAGCAGGTATATATCAGTGAGACTGATGTCTATCGTAGGGTGAGAGACTCTGAGATCGATCCTAAACTTTTCTTGGTGAATTTAGACGATCGTCACATTAGAAAATTCTTTCGTTCAAACAAAAAAAAATTAACTTCAATCGGCAGTGTTGTTACACTTTCTCGGAATTCCGTGCGAGGAGCCGATGTAGTTGGGAGATCGGTGCAAACCTACGGAGATAACAAAGAATTAAAGACCAAAGTTTACGCCGAGACCCCTTGGGGCAATGTGGAATATCTTATTCCACTTGCAGGCAGGCATAATGTTACAAATTCACTAGCAGCACTTAGTTTAAGCATGCTAACTGGCAAGGTGTCACTGGAAGATGTAGCGGTTGCGTTTCAGGGTGCACAGATTTCTGGTAACAGGTCTGAGATATTTAGAATGCCTGGTGGTTTGACAATTCTAAATGATAGTTATAACGCCAATCCCCTTAGTATGCGTGCGGCCCTTGATACTCTCAAACGGTTTAAGGAAGAAGATGAGTCGATTAGTTATGTTATTGCTGCAGTGGGTGATATGTTGGAACTGGGTGAAGGAGCTCCAAACTATCATTACGCGGTCGGAGCCTATGCGAGAGAATGTGGAGTTGATGAGTTGTGGGCTACTGGGGAGTTTGCAAATCATTGGGCAAGAGGATTCAATAGGAAGGATTCAATTCGGATCTTTGAAAGTACCGATGAACTGCTAGCAGCCATTCTGGAAGCAGATAATAAAAGTTTCTTGGGTGAGCATTCCTGTATTTTGCTTAAATCCTCTCATGGAAGTGGGTTATATAAGGTTGGGGCTAAGCTTAAGAGGCTGAAGCGAGGAGGTTTACGAGCTTAGAGACTGCCGTAATTATTTCTGGAGATTGTTCTCCCATTACACTGATGTCTTTAGGTTGTATGCCAAGAACTAGGAAATTGCAGTCAAGAGATAAAGACAGATAATCGAGGATTAAATATAAGGGTAATGTATGCGTACAGAAAGACATCCCTTGAATCTCCTCCCGTTTGATTAAACGCATTGCGCCGGCTTTTAGCCCAAGATTTGCAGCATCTAAAAAAATAACCAGTGACGGATTTGCATTTATTATCTCTCCAGTAAAATTTTCTGGCGCTGCGCAGGCCTCTATTCCTTTGATAAAGGGCAAATTTCTTGCTTGAACTTCACGCGCTACCAAGACCCCGACAAAATCATCGGCTCTTAGTTCTGCCCCTATGCCCACGACAAGTACAGGCCGTTCTGTTTTTTTTGCCTCTCTAAGAATTCGCG
>JAAZON010000386.1 GCA_012797725.1 SAR324 cluster bacterium
AGTATTTAACTCACCTGACAAATACCGTAAGAGAAAACAAAGCTGATTTTGGCGTGGGATGGGATGGTGATGCAGATAGGATTGGCATTGTAGATGAGAATGGTGAAGTTATTTATGGTGATATGTTAGTGCTCCTCTATGCCAGAGAAATCTTAAAAGAAAAACCTGGCTGCACCATAATTGGCGACGTAAAATGCAGTCATCGTTTATTTGATTATCTTACAAAACACGGTGCAAATGCTATCATGTCAAAAACTGGGCATTCTCTTATAAAGAACAAACTGAAGGAAACTGGTGGAGAACTGGCTGGTGAGCTGAGCGGGCATATGTTCTTTAATCATCGTTTTTTTGGTTTTGACGATGCCATATATGCCACTGCTCGATTTGTCGAATTGGCAAGCAATTGGGAGGGCCCTATGTCGCAAATGTTGGGTGATTTGCCCAAAACCTTCTCCACTCCTGAAATCCGCCTTGATTGCTCAGAACAGAATAAGTTTCAAATCCCTGTTAAAATTGCTAAATCCTTCTCAAAACAATATCCAGTTATTACTGTTGATGGAGCTCGTGTCAAATTCCCTAAAGGTTGGGGGCTTGTGCGAGCTTCAAATACCCAGTCATGTCTGATTCTTCGTTTTGAGGCTGAAGATCCCGAATCTCTGAAAGACTATCAGGCACTTATGACAGAAGAGATTAATAAACTGCTTTAGTCTTACAAGCTCGAATAAGATCTGAAGCACATATATTGCTGCAAAGGATATATAGATAAAAAGTATGCATCCCCAAGGAGATGGTGTTAATGTTTAGAAGATCGGAAAACGGGGCTTCTGATAGCGGCATCCTAATGATGCTTTTGGGCCTTTGTATAATTATAAGTCTTGGGATAGGAATCTTGGGCTGGATTAAAAGCGTAAAGGATGCCCGCGTTTCCAAACCAATTGAGTCAAGCAGGCCAAGTGACTCTCCGTATGAGGAACCAGGAGGGTTTCAGATAACTTTCTAATTGTTTGTAAACCTCTACTTTCAATTCTTTAACGCAGGAAATCTAGCATGGGTGAAGTCACAGACTCTGCTAGTAATGTTGTAACTCGTATTTCGTCCTTAAACTATTTCTCAAGCTTCTTTTGGGTCTCCCAATGATAAACTCAGGAAGCTTTGTCAGAATTATCTAATGCCTTTGGTGAATTAATTTCCTCAAACTCCGACTTTTCGAACTCTTCTTTAATTTCTATTTTTTCCGAATTTGCAAAATTGATTAGAACCACTGGTAAACATGTAGATTCAACTGTCATATAATCTGGATTATTATCGCGGAATGTTGAGATGAGCCATGAGAAATCCGGGTCACACATTTCGTGTGCATAGATCGGCCTAACCATATAAACTCCTCCGTGAGTTAACAGACTTCAGTTTCACACGCAGTTGATACTTCAGATTAGCGGGGCCGTCTTATCTCTCTTGCACCTGCGGCTTTAAGCAATTGAACTAGCAGAGCTTTCAATCGCCAGGGAAGACCATATTGCCTCCTCATGATTCAAGGATTCGACTGAAAGGCATTTAGACTTAAGTACGAGATTCTTGGAATTTAAACGATGCAATATCAGGTACTTAGTGTGGGAATTGCTTCCTTACCTCTCTCTAATTATTCTTGGGACGGCATGAATGATGTTAAAAAGCAAGAATGTGAACCTAAGGAAAACTCCTGTTCTAAGCCCTTTATATATACGAGGCATGAACATCAGATATCTAGTCATCTGATCGATCCTGATGCTTTGAAAATCCTCTATCGGCTCCAAAGATTTGGCTTTAAAGCTTACTTAGTTGGGGGTAGCGTTAGGGATCTTTTATTAAATAAGCGTCCAAAGGATTTTGATATAGCGACTAATGCGACTCCTCGTCAAGTCAAGGAGTTATTCAGAAATAGCCGCATCATTGGACGTCGCTTTAAGTTAGTGCATGTTGTCTTTAGGGGACAAAAGACGATTGAGGTGTCGACCTTTAGAGACGCTTCCTCTTTAAATAACTCCGACCAAAACAATTCCGAGGATATTCGTCCAATAATGACCGACAATACTTACGGCAATGAAGAGACTGATGCTGTAAGGCGGGATATAACTATCAATGCTTTATTTTTGGATCCCAAAGATATGTCAATTATTGACTATGTTGGTGGAATTAACGATATCCGTGACGGCGTGGTACGTGTTATAGGTAACCCCGACATTCGCTTCGCGGAAGACCCTGTGCGGTTAATTCGAGTCATTCGTCATGCAGCTCGTGCTGGGTTTATAGTAGAAAAAAAAACATGGGCTTCAATTGTTAAAAACACTGAGCTTATAAGAAGAAGCTCCACAGTGCGTGTTTACGAGGAAGTCAAGAAAGATTTGCTATCAGGATATTCACTTGGAATTCTTCGACTGCTTGCCAAAAGCAATCTTTTGCCCCTTCTATTCCCAGCCCTTGGAAAACATGCCAATTTACTGTTAAGTGAGAATTCGCCGCTGAGTAATATGCTTGGACGCATTGACGATTCAAAAAGAAAAGGAATTGAATATAATAATGCTACGATTTTGAGCAATATCTCGTTTTTCCTGCGGAAACCAGATTCCATATCATTTAACATACTAGAGCGTTTCCAAGATGAAGAAGTTATTCACGAACATGTTCTTAAATGTTTCCATGGATTAGCCGTTCCAAGAAAAGAGCGTGAACGTATAGACGGAATTTTGACTCTATGGTTTTTGCTTGCAGCTGGGAGTAAGCGTTTTCATATGCGTAAGAATAAGGAAGAACGAGATTCTCTTTACGATCTACTCTTTATTTTCGATTCTCATGATTTATCTTTGTTCGAGAGCCGAATAAGAGAGGAAGCAATTGCCCGAAATAAATACAGAAATGAACGCCGCCGAAAGAGGTTAATACGCAATGGATAACTCTCAGCTAATTCGAACCACGCTGATTATGTATAAGGAATGCGCTAAGGAAGCAAGTCTGAGCCTCATTAGGAATTGGCGTTTATTGGTAATGTCTACTACAGCGTTTATAACCTTTATGTTCGCTGCCTTCCTTGTTGGTCCCCTAGGATTCGCTGGAAGCTTTATTCTGGGAATGGTCAGTATCACGCTGCTAACGTATTACTACTCATGGTTGAGTGAATGTACAAGCAGGAACACACTTCGTTGGGAAGATTACATTGTCTTTGATTCCTCGCTTTTCTCTCCGGTTATTAATACAGCTTTTATTCTTTTCATCTTCTCTCTTTTAATAAGTCAATTTGGCGTTGTTCCAAATATGCTGAAAGTAATAACATGCATAAACTTGGGAGTCTTCATTATCTTTAGTGCGCTACCGGAAATTCTTTATTTCCACCGTTATCAGGGAATAACATCTTTTGTAGAGGCATATAATTTTATAAAGGACAATTGGATCGAATGGTTCATCCCCCTATTGTTTTTTTTCAGCCCTCTTTTAATTCAAAATCCAATAGGCCTTCTAAATAGCCTAAGCTCAGGCGATCCTCTCCTTCCTGTATTGAAGTTCTTAAGCCTTTTTTCAGAATCCCTTGTTGCTGCAGATTTTTTGTCGTTGACATTTCCTCCACTTTTAATGAATCTAGCACTCTCTTTTCTAAGTATTGTTGCTGCCACTTGGTTTATGCTCTTTAGAGGTTTTCTCTTCCGAGAGCTTGAATCAGGGAGCAGGAGACAAAGAGCGTTTATTGCATCTCAAAGGTGATTATTATGACTGCAAAATGCCTTGGTGTTATTCCATCCCGCTATGCTAGTACAAGAGCCCCTGGAAAGCCCTTGACTGATTTACATGGAAAAACCTTACTCCAGCGTGTATGGGAGCAAGCGCAAAAAGCAAAACTTGTTACAGAATTAATAATAGCAACCGATGATGATAGAATTTACGAATGTGCCAAGAGTTTTAATGGCAATGTCATGATGACAGGCTCTCATCATGCAACTGGCTCCGATAGAGTGGCAGAAGTTTTCGAAAAGAGAAAAAGTAGCGGCACTTATTTCGATCTCGTTGTTAATATTCAAGGCGATTTGCCTTTTATCAATCCAGAAGTAATTGATGGGGCAATAAAAGTCCTTAGTGATAGCCCAGATAATTTTGGCATGTCTACGATTGCCACTCCTATTCTTTCAGAAGATGAGTATCTTAGGCCTTCTGCTGTCAAGGTTGCTCTTGGAACCTCAGGAGAAGCGTTATATTTTTCACGCTCCCCTATCCCATTTATTCGAAATCACGATAACCTTAAGATATCATTAGATCAGCCATATGCATTCAAACATATGGGCCTTTATGTTTTTAGGCCCGAAGTATTAAAACGGCTTTCATCTCTTCCTGAAAGCATGAATGAAAAGCGAGAACAACTTGAGCAATTACGTGTACTTTCAAATGGGATTGCTATTAAAGTGTTTGTTGCAACACCCGAAATGGTTGAGCCCAGCATCGAGATTGACACTCCGGAAGACATTGAAAGAGCCAGGCAATATTTGAGAGATAAGGGTTTCTAGTTGTCCTAAGTCCCACAACTGCCTTGCTTTACTTCATCAGTCATCTGCATCATGATATAAAATTTCAGAGTCATCTTCTTCATTATAGGCCATGCCTCTATTTTCATCATAATCGTATGCTTGCAGATTTACATCATCCTCATCACCTTCGTCTTTTTCATACTCCGTCGACCAAAAGG
>JAAZON010000387.1 GCA_012797725.1 SAR324 cluster bacterium
ACAGTGGGATCTTCTATGACCTCCCAATCCTCCGTAGCACCTTGCCTTGCAAGGGCGAAGGAGGATGGGTCCGAGGTTCAAATCCTCGTCGGCTCACCATTGTCTTTCGCGACAGTGGGATCTTCTATGACCTCCCAATCCTCCGTAGCACCTTGCCTTGCAAGGGCGAAGGAGGATGGGTCCGAGGTTCAAATCCTCGTCGGCTCACCACTATCTTTCGCGAGGTACTGGACTTCCATTTCTCTCTTAACTCTGATCCTTCTCCTTTAACTTATCCGAAGTTTTCCAATCGAAGTGATTTTTTAGAGTGACATTGGATCAAGCGGCGTCCTTTTTGACTTTTAGGTGAACCTTAAGTCCCAGAGCGTGAAGAAGTTCTATAATTTAATCGATCCTTTTACCATACAATGTGAAATCAAGAAGTCGCTATAAGTGTTTTGGTGAATTGTGCATCCTTCTTACGATCTCACGTTTTGAAATATTTCTCTTCTTCAATTTCTTAATCGCTTTCGATGTCAGACCGTGAAGAGTAAGTTCAAAAGGTATTCTGGGTCTTCATTCTAATAAAGCACACTATCCATCATAACTCAGTCCTCTTTCCTGGGTTTGAGGGTGCAGCTAAAACCTTCACAAGCAAGTTCGGTATCAACATAGACATTTTTTATCGGATCGTTCGGCAAAGGTTTAACTCTAAGTTGGCTATAGGGAAATTGGAAAGTTCCTTTATCCGTCTCTAACGCGAAACTTCTTTTCCTATTATTGACAAAGACTCTTTTATTCTTCACAAACGCCCTTCTTTGTTCAGATCTTTAATGATCTTTCTTATTTTAGAATCGACTTTCCCCTTCATTCCCAAATCTGGTGAAAGATTCCACTTTGCTACAAAGTTCCCGTGCTAAATATGTGAATCTAGCGCTGATAGGTTTGAAATAGACTCTTCCTCAATTTCCAGTACTGTGCATAAAATCAATCCCATGTTCGAGGAACTTCCACATGGAGCTTACAACTTCAATGTCCTACGAGGTCTTATTGAGGGCTTTCAGATCCTTCACATTGGCGCAGGAGTGGAAATCGGAGTCTTCGATGGAGGCACCTCTTGGTATCTTCTTAGTTCGTTCCCTCAGTTGACGCTGCTAAGCGTTGATCCCTATAAGGCATACTCTGAGTATGATCAAGAGAGATTGAAGCAAGCCGAAGATAGGGCCAGGTCACGTTTGCAGCCCTTTGGTGAAAGATCCAGGTTAATCAAAGCTACTTCCGTTGAAGCAGCAATTGCTCTTCCAGATAATACATTTGATTTTGTCTTCATCGACGGAGATCACTCCTATGAAGCTGTAAGGGAAGATTTGAAAGCATGGTATCCTAAGGTGCGCCCTGGTGGACTGTTTTCTGGTCATGATTATCGATGGGATTCTGTTATGAGGGCTGTTGACGAATTTGCAGAGGCACATGCCCTTTGTGGTAAATGCAGTCCCAAAGAAAGTGATATTTGGTGGATAATTAAACCTTGAGATTTTGGGCACACTCGAATCTCTTCTCGGCCAAAACGGCTTGTCCTCCGTCTTGTCCTGTGTCACGCCCGAAGGGGCGAAGGAGGATGGGTCGACCTCTTGACTACTAATTTTATTGTTCTCTTTGTTTCACCCAATTCGACAAGGAACTATGTTCATGTCGTAATACATTCATAGTGTCTTTTTTGTATTAGGCTTAAAATCAGGCTCTTAAAAGTCATTGACCGCCTTTCCTCAAGTGTTACACTCACAGACTTCGCGCATTTTCAATTATGAAGGAAGCGGAAATATTGTTGCTTCTTTTCCTATAATCAGTTTGAATCCAATTTCTGGTGAAGTTCTAATTAAGGGTTACGAAAATTATGTGAATAATTATGTGGTGCTGTGAATGGAGGAGGAGGTAGTGGTGGTGGAGCCGAAAATGCGCCCTTTAAGCCATTACAAGTAACATAATTACAGGACAATGAAAGTCTGGCTATCTTTTTAAATATGGTTTTGGGAGCCCAGATTTAGGCCGATTTTAACTTTCTTTTGAGCGATCAAGGTGGTAATCCATCTGTATCAGTTAAAATAAGCCTTGAGAACATTCTGATTTACACTGTAAGTGCAAGTTTTAATGATACAAGCAGGCCTGCTGCAGAGTTTGCATTTGACTACCAAAGAATCTTTATCAAAGTTGGTGGCGATAACTCCTGTTTTGATGCAGGTTCTCTATCAAAACTTAATATATAATACTAATAATTCCTAATTATAAGCTCATTTATTTTGCCACGGGCGTCGGATTTTGAGTTCACGGCACGAGTCGCCTCCACAAGCTCCACTCGAAACTTCTTATAGCGAGACTTCACGAAGGATGAATAGGAATTAGAGAGCATAAAAGGAATACCCTTCTTGTCGAGACGGCAACATAGCTCAAATAGAGCCTCCTGCATTTTCAAATCAAAACCGTGTCGATCATAGGCGGTAAAATACGAAGTTGAATTAAGTGGCACATAAGGTGGATCGAAATAAACAAAATCACCGGAGCGAATTTGTGGCTCAATAATTTCAAAACTCCCCTGCCTTATTTGAACTCTCTTTAAAATCCTGCTGCAATTCCGTAGGTTTTCTGCGTCAACAATGGTTGGGTTGGTATATCGACCAAAAGGCACGTTGAATAATCCTTTGGAGTTCACTCTATAAAGGCCATTAAAGCAGGTCTTATTGAGGTATATCAATCGGCTTGCTTTCCGTACTGATGTCCATCTGTTAAACCCCTTTGATCTATCGGCATTTCGCAATGAATAATAATAGTCTTCCTCATAGACGTGCCTTCGTAAACTCTTGATAAGGGATTCCACATCATGTTTGACAATTTTATAGGCATTTATCAGTTCCGCGTTTATATCAATAATTAAGGCTTTTTGGGGCTGCAAAGAAAAAAGGAGGGCCCCTCCTCCAACGAATGGTTCAATGTATCTTTCCATCTTTTTTGGGAGCCTGCGCTGCAGCTCATCCAACAACTGCGCTTTGCCACCCGCCCATTTAAGAAAAGGACGGCAACTTCGAGGATTATGATCACCCGATTTAGTGCTTCCCATTTTTTCATTAATACTCTTCTTCACCACTTAAAAGTCTATGGCACTTAAAGTATCATATCAACTGTCTGATTAAATCCATGCGGAAGGCTGGGACATAACACAAGGGTCCAAAGTCAACATGCAAGCTCTGGGAGGCCACAGAAGCACTTCCCACCCTAAATTTTGTGATTGCCGAGTTTTTCGTGGTCCAAAAAATATTTACGATAAAATAAAGCAAATATTTTTTATGTATCAAAACCAGATGAGTAATCGAGGGAGGGCTTCCCTCTCGGTTACTCATCTGGTTACAAGACAAACTTAATAGGGCGCTCCAAAAGTAAACATCGTCTGCATGCTTTCACCGTCTTCCTTGTCAATTGGGAAGCCAAATTCAATCCGAAGCGGACCAATTGGAGAAAGCCACCTAAGTCCAAAACCCCAGGCTTTGCGAAGCTTGCCAAAGTCAATGCTGTCATCATCATCGAAGGCTTGGCCTATATCATAAAAAGTGACCCCCTTAATGCCGGCAGATTCAGCTATCGGAAATATGAGTTCATTATTGTGAACAAATTGCTTAGCACCTCCATATTCATTGCCGTTGATATCTTTAGGCCCAAGCGTGCGCTCCTTGTAGCCTCTTACTGAATTAATACCACCTGGAAAATAGCGCTTGAAAAGTGGGAATTTTTCGTCATTTAAAGAATCTCCATATCCCATTCGAGTACGAAGAGAGATAACAAAGTTACCCCAGCTTGTTTCAATGAAAGGATAATACCAAGCATTTCGCACTTCATAAAGGAGATAGTTAGCATCACCTCCCAGCCCAGCAAATTCAATAGAAGCACTCTGCTCGGAGCCCCTTATCGGATTTAGTGGATTATTAATGGTACTCCGAGTTATTGAAGGCCTAATTGCAGAGGATTGAGATACGCCTTGTGACTGAATGACTAAGTCAGCTGCATGTAGAGGATCTACATTTCGAATATCGACATTCATAAACTCATAGCGAAGAGCAGTTGATATATCTTCGAAATTCTCTCCGAAAATTTCTTCGACTGGATATCCTAGTGTTGCAGCAGTTCCCATTACCCTTCTATCAAAATCCGAATACTCTCTATCACTTCGAAAGATTTCCGCTCCTGTTGCAAGGTATGTGTCATTAAATCTCCGATCATAGTATGAGAGGGAAGCATTGTTTCGCTTTGTCCCAATATCCAAATCGGCAGCAACACGTTTGCCAGTCCCTAACAGGTTATTTTCTGCGATCCTTGCATTAAATAAAGGCCCATCTGCCGTGGAATAGCCCGCTCCAACACTAAACTGACCTGTGGAAGCTTCTCTCACGTTCACAAGTAAATTGATCTTATCCTTTTCATCTGTAGGTTCTGTGCTTATGTTAACCTCTTCAAAATAACCAAGGCGCTCCAACAGAGCCTGACTCCTACGTATCTTCTTACCAGAATAAATATCTTGTTCGTCAATTTTCAATTCGCGACGGATTACGTGGTCATAAGTCTTAGTGTTTCCCCGTATGTTAATACGATTCACCTTGACGAGTTTTCCTTTCTGCACCGCGTAATTAAGATCTACAGTTGCATCTTCTTTGTTGATTTTCGTTTCAGGCACTGTATTCGAATACGCATAACCAATATCTGAATATTTTTCATTAATCATGAAGCTGTCTTCACGCAGCTTTGTAGCGCTAAAGGTCTCACCGCTTTCCAGTTTAACTCCCTCGAGCGTCTTCGCCACGCTGTTATCAACCAAATCTCCTGATGCCTTGATTGAACCCACCTTATAAACGCGGCCTTCATTAATATCGAATGAAATAAAAATCGAGTTATCGT
>JAAZON010000036.1 GCA_012797725.1 SAR324 cluster bacterium
ATCGCCTCGATCATAACGGTACGGTTTGGCAGGGGCTGGTACTCCAAGTCGATTGTATAGCATGGAAGGATGAAGGCATGCGAAGTCTAATTCAACGACGGCTTCGTTATTAATTGTCAAAAATTTCCTGATTTGTCCTGGAATACGCTGGTAAGGAGCACCATAAAACCTTCCGCCTTGCTTAAAGTCCGAATTGTTGAATATTCGATATAAATGATTCTGAGCGGGAGACTGAATTAGTTCTAGATTGTAAAGTATTCCGGATAAAGAAGGATCTTCTTCCCATTCGTCAGCAAGCTCCTCTCTTAAGTACCCAGTAATGTAGCCCGGCCTGAAAGAAGATGACCCTGATTTGCGGATTTCTTCAAGGAACCTCTTATAATTGTCTATTACATTATGAGGGAATATTGGTTGTATATTGATTCCGCAATTAATATCGATATTCGTTATAGATATGAGATTATTATAAGCAATTAATTTGAGCGTTTCTGATATTGAAAATTCATTTGAGTGAAAAAATATTCTTTTCTTTTTCGTGTTTCTCAGAATTACGACCTCTTGTCTATCCAATAAGATAATAGGATCTTGCGCTGTTTCCGCTGCGATTCCTTCCAATCTCTTGAATTGATCCGTCAGTCTTGTAGTCGCCCAAATTCGAGATTTTCTTGAAAATCCGTTCTTTCTTCGATCATAGAATCCCTTTTTTATTTTTATATAGTTTTGGTTTAACAACCCATTTATGACATCCCTGATCGGTTCGTATTTATAGAACTCCTGGCCAAGCCTTTTATCTAATGCGTAACTCTCTCTTTGTAAGGAAACCCTGAGACATCGACTGTGTCTGTGAGCATTCCACAAGTTGCAGATCATAGATTTGATCGTTTTAAGCTTGATCTGTTTCTTCCTATGCTTCTTCGTGCTGAAAATGTCTATGTAGAGCTTTTCCGCTAAATCATCCAGCTCGGAGAGGTTAGACCAGAAGCGCACCGAAAAATCCACGCACATCTCTAGGAAAGCAGAAGAAATGAGTAGGTCTGAGGACGATTTCTCGATGCAATTCGTACTCGAATCTTGAGCTATTATGTCCAAGGCTTTACAGCTGTTATTCATTAATTTCCTTTTTGACTGTATGACGATCAGGCAAGCGTATGATCTTGTCATTCGATTTTGTTTCTTGAGAGAGATTGGTGGAAAAAGACTTAGATTCTGGTTGCCGAATTTTAAGGGCAATGCTATCCGTGGAACCGGTTGTTTCGACACCCGAGAGTCTTAGATATACTTGAGTGCTACTAAGTCGCTTATGGCCTGCAGTCTTCATAACTACTGGTAGAGCCTCACCTTTGCAAAGCATCAAGGTAATCCCAGTAGCCCTAAGGTCATGATAGCGAATCTCAGGAAGTCCAAGGGATCGGCATATGATTTTCAAAGGTTTGCCTTGTTCACCGGAGGCAAATTCTCTCCAGTATGGCAACACTGGAGACGTTGGGCCTGCGTAAGTCTCTTCTCGAAGCTCCATTAATATTTGGTGGAGAGGTGGATTGATCCACACCTTACGGGACTTTTTATTTTTGGTGAATAATTGCAGCCCGGACTTCGGATCCAGTGTCTTTGATATGTCAATCTGGTTCTCTTGAAAATCAATGTCTCCCCACGTCAGTGCTCTGACTTCTCCGGCTCTCGCTAGCGTGAAGAAAGATACGCTCACATGATAGAACATAATTGGGTAATGCTCACCCAAGTAATCAAGAAGTGCTTGCATTTGTTGTTGATTAAGGACTTTTGGGTCGCATGTTTCCACTACTGGGCGTTCAATGAGATCGCAGGGGTTGTTTACAATTACCCTCTGTCGCACTGCGAGTTTAAAGACGTTCGATAAATGAATGATCAAATGCTTGCGTGTCTGCGAAGATTTGTTTTTCGCAGCTTCATTAATCAGATCTTCACATTCTCTTTGGTTGATATGAAATATGGGTCTATCCTTCAACTTTGGGAGAAAGTGAGCAGATATTGCGCTTCGTTCACGTATTACGCTCGATGGTCTCTTTTTCACATTGATGTAAGGTAAGTATTCTGAAGTCAAGAAGTCCCCAAAGGTGATCTTTGGGCCGTGAATGCACTCTTGGTTGAGTTCAGTCAGCAGTGCAGCCTTTTTGGCTCTTGCTCTTATGACTCCGTCGGTGGTTGCTTGGCGGGTTAGTCTTTGTTTTTTAGATCCCTTGGTTCTTTTTGAGACTTGAATGAAATAGAGAAATTGATTCAAGTTCTTATCTCTTGCTTTCCAGATACCAGGCTCGACTTTTTCAATAATTTCTAAATTTCTTGGTTTACGCACAGTCCACCTCACAAGAAACACTAGCCTTCAAGAGTTGGTCTATTTCGGACCGAAGGAAGTAGAGCTTTCTTCCTAGTCGATGAGCAGGCAGACGGCCTCGATCAACGAGGCAGTAAACTGCACGGGGAGTTATTGATAAGTAGGCTGCACAGCCCTCAACGGTTAGCCAATCATGGGGAGTCATAGTTTCCATATTTAAGTTCCTAAAAATATTCATAAATATTAACGAAAACCATTCCCTGGTTGGCACATCAAGATATATATGGTAATATATGATTAAATATGCTAATAATACCTTTATTATCCTAATATACCCTATCGGGTACATTTTGTCAAAACTTTAGTGAAATCTTCTGTACGGGAGAGTCCTGATGCTTAGAGTCGAGTTGGAAGGGTTAATGGCAAGAATAAATAAGGTTCGAAAAGAAAAAGAGCGACCCCGACTGACTCTTCAAGAGATTCATGAGAGGACAGGGATCCACAGGAAAATTCTTAGTCGTCTCATCAATCGACCACATGAGAACACTTCGAGCGAACATATCGATCGGCTAAGCCAGTTCTTCTTTGAGGAGCTTCGAAAGGAACAAAGCGGTCCAACTGAAGAGTTTCAAGTTATGAGAGATATCATAGGGGATCTTGTTCAAGTCTTCCCTGATGCTGGTGCATATAAGGAAAGCGTCACTGAGTTGTGTGAGCATGAGCCTATGCGTGGTGTCCCAATCTGGCAGTTGTGGCAGTTCTATGCAGCCAAAGTCAGTGGGAGATCTCTTCCGTTTGGTCTCGGAGGCACCAAGGGGAAATCTAAAGTACAGGGTGAAGTCAGAAGAAAGGAGAAATAGCTTTTAGGCCCTCCACCTGATTGCATTGGTATACAGGACCCTCCACCAATGTAGCCAGAAACTGAAAGAATGCTTGAGAAAAAGTGAGGAAAACTAAAGAAAGAAAAAAATTTAATCGGATAATTTCTAAACCCAACATCAAGAATGTCAGGTGCTTAGCATAGAAAAAATTGTATCATAATTTTCAGGTCGAATGGCGGAGCGGACGGGACTTGAACCCGCGACCTCCCGCGTGACAGGCGGGCGTTCTAACCAACTGAACTA
>JAAZON010000388.1 GCA_012797725.1 SAR324 cluster bacterium
GACTTCTTGATCCTGCAACTATATGGGCTCCTTGTCCTTAAGGCTAAAAGTCACTTTGAGTTTTGCCTTGTCGAGTTGTGCAAGTTCGAAGTTTGAAGAGGTTTCAAGGGCGTTTTTATTGCAAGATTCAACACATTGTGAGCAATAAATACAAGAATCCAGATCAAAAGTTGCCTCAAACTGCTTGTCCGCCACCTTAGTTATAGTTATGGCTTCAGCTGGACAATCTCTCATACAGAGTTTACAACCTATACACTTATCGGCGAAAAAGCGAATCATACCTCGCAGGCCCGTAGGCACTTGAGGGGCTGAGAAGGGGTAAGCTTCTGTTGCAGGTTTTTTAAAGAGGTGAGAGAAAACCTCAGAGAACATTTTTCCAATAGCTGTCATTTCAGAGCTACTCCGCTAAGAATGATGTTTACGAGTATCTGCACAAGTGCGATAGGTGCTACATACTTCCAGCAAATCGCTACCATTTGTTCGATCCTAATCCGTGCCATTACACTTCGAATCAGGGCTGATACGCATATGATTGCAAACACTTTGAGTATGTAAACTCCAAAGGCTAAAAACGGCATATTCTTTGGAGTCCATGGTAGGAATATGGCAGCAAGGAGTGATGCAACCACAACAAATTCAATATCAATGGCCATTCTAAATAGTGCAAGCAGCCTGCCATTATATTCGGTAAAGGCCCCACCCACGATCTCCGTTTCTGCTTCTGGGATATCAAAAGGCACTCGTTCGAGTTTTCCTTGGATTGCAATAATTGCCACCATGAATGCCCCAATATTGAAAAGTGGAAAATACCAAGGGCTTGAGTTGAAAAACTGGGCAATCTCACTCACGGACCATGTTTTTGCAAGTATCGCTGGTGCTAGCAGGGCAAGAAAGAGAGGCACTTCATAAGCAAATAATTGAGTAAGGGCCCGTACGGAGCCAATTGTAGCAAAGAGGCTTGTCGAGTGCCAACCTCCTAAAAAGAATGTAACGGTGGGAATTGTTAGCAAATACATAATGACAATTAAGTCGCCACGAAAACTCATAAGAGCAGTTGAATTGTGAAGAGGAATACAAAAGAAGGGAGTTACGACTGCCGCTATCGCGACTATAGGCATCAGCTTAAACATTGTGGGAGAAGCATTCTCAGGAATTATCTCCTCTTTAGAGGATAGTTTGATGAAATCTGCAGCAGGCTGATACCAGGGCGGTCCCTGCCTGTTCTGAAAACGAGCATAGAGCTTTCTGTCAACAAATTCGACAAGAAAGCCTGCAAACATTAAGAAGAGAAAGCCTGGGAAGATAAGCAATGAAAAGAGCGACTCGAGCATAGTTTCCTCATGAACAAAGAGATATAGAGACGTCCTTTTTGAGGCGAAGGGTCGAAAGATCAAGTCCCCGTTCTTTCTTGTACCAGTTTAAGCTAAATTCACGAAGCTCACCCCATGCAATGATTTTTCCTTTTGAGTCCGGGTCCTCCTTTAAAAGAATCATCCTATCTGTACAGGAAAAGCAAGGATCGATAGCTGCCAGCACTATTGGTACGTCAGCAAGGTAATTACTTTCAAGCATCTTTGGAACAGCTTGAAGATTTGCCATTGTTGGGGCTCGAACATGAACACGTTCTGGCTTATCGGTTCCGTTTGATTTGACATAATGAATGTCTTCACCCCTTGGAGCTTCGCAGCGAGCAACGGCCTCTCCAGCAGGAACTCGTCTGGGAAATTTCATGGATATTGGCCCATCGGGGAGGTTGGTCGCAAGGTGACGGATTATACTGTAAGACTGAAGTAACTCTCCGATTCTTACCAGAGTCCGTCCATATACGTCACAATGTGTGTCTGTAATAACATCAAAGGCAATTTCTCCATAACATTCGTAAGCGTCGTCCCTTCGAATATCAAACATTAGGCCTGAGGCTCGAGCTGTAGGGCCAACAACTCCTAGCTTCCTAACATCTTCCAAGGTCAAACGCCCAGCACCGGAGAGTCTTTCAATAACGGTCTTTTCCTCAGATGCAACCTCTCTATAGTATTTTGTGCGTTCTTCTAGCATATCCATGGTCTTAACAATCAGCTGGACTTGTTCAGGACTGATATCCCTTCTGACACCACCTAGAGTGTGAATGCCATAGTTCACTCGATTGCCACCCAGATTAGCTAGGAGATCCATCACTTTTTCTCGATCTTTCCAGGTATACATCAATAGAGTATCGAACCCTATTTCATGGGCGGCAACTCCA
>JAAZON010000037.1 GCA_012797725.1 SAR324 cluster bacterium
GTAACTCCTTCCCCCTTTTCTCGATTCCGTCCTGCGATAGCAAGCTAATGGGATCTAATTCTTGTTGTTTTAATGTTGACACATATAAGTCAATTTCTTGTTGTGAAAGCAACCGTTTGGAGTTAAGGAGATTAAAATCTTTCTCTGCATTGTTTTTTCGATAGTCTCTAGGTGAAACACCCATTATTACCGTTCCGATAGTTTTTGCCACAGCACTGAATATGTTATCTCTTTCTTTTTCTTTTTGTATTCGGGCATTCTCCTGTAAGCCTAACTCTCTAATCAATCCTAGATCTCCGGGTATTTCAGGATCGCCAGAAAGCATAAGTTCATCTTTCTTTATTGATTCAGCCAGCTTCTTATTTTCTTCGCCCAAGATGTATATGGGGTTGGCTTTACAAGATGAAGTGTCGATGTTTTGAGTTACGTAATGCTGGTTAAACACTCTAATCCGTCGACTGTATTGCATACCCTGGGTGATCTCCCCATCATCAGTTTCGATTTTATACTTAAGGTCAGGAAACTCTTCTAACTCACCATCTGATAAAGCTGAAAACAAGAGAGAGAGGGTTGTTTTCCCAGAACCATTCCATCCATACAGGACATTAAATCTGTTAAAGTCGGGCATGTTCGAACCCCAACGATAATTGTCAAACAGGCCTAAATTTTTAACTTCAAGCAGCTTCTTTATCATACTAAATCCTTACTTCATCATTCATAAGTCGAACAATCAGAGAATCACGCATTTGTGAAAGAAGTTTGCTTTCATTGTTGAATATGTGATGGAATTTGTGCTTTGAAATTACTTCGAAGTATTCTTCTACAACAACTCTGCTCGGAATAACTAGCTTATGGCCAAGCAATGAGTCTATGTCCAAATTGGGTATGGAAGTGCCGGAAAAGTACTGTCTCATCGCTCCAGATTTGTAAAGGTTTTCAAGTATTATTTCTCCAAACACAGCTTCAGGTGAATTACGAGCTCTTAAGCGTCTACAAAAATTAGAATATGTAATTGGGTAATCAAAAATGTCGTGAAGATGTTCATCGCAGTAGATTGATTTGCCAATAGGTCCAAGACCTGATCCACCGATCAACACATCTGTATTCTCTATCTTTCTTTTCTCAATGCTACTTTCTCTTATCCACCGAACAGGGGCTTTTGGGGCGGCACCTGAAAATTTCAGGCTGTCAATATCAGTGCCACGCAATGATATAACTTGTATTGCACCTGGAAAACGGCTATCTTTCCCCCAATCACCGCCAATTTGCAGACTGAAGATTTCGTTTAACTTGCCCGCTCTCCAACCCTTCGGGATTGGACCTAATTCGCTATCGACCATTTCGCCGGTGGCACCGGGGTAGTTGAAGTCGACAAACCATTCCTTAAAAATTGCCTGGGCGATGGCTTCGAGAGTTGCGTTGGTCTGACGGTTAAGTTCTATCTTGTCATCTATGTTGGAAAGAACGTCAGCAATTCGAGATTGGATTGAAAGGGGTGGAAGTGGAA
>JAAZON010000389.1 GCA_012797725.1 SAR324 cluster bacterium
ATTGAATTGCGTCGAGCTGTTCAGGATTCGCTTTGGTGGTAAATATAACTGACATTCTTATCCCCCTCACCCTTTGCAGTGGCGACCCTTTACAAATACTTCGGTTCCATTATATGCCGACTTATAAAGCAAGTCAGGAGCATAGTGATAGTACAAGCGTTTCCAGAGAATGGAATTCTCAAAGATTTCCAGATCAGAGGTTAGAAGGTCAATGACTGATCGAGAAGCGATTACAACCAGCTTTTTTCGCGGACGTGAAATCGCCACATTCAAACGGTTCAGATTTAGCAGGAAATCTGCTTCATTTAGGACATAATCTGGGTCAGAAGCTGTAGCAGAGACAATAATCACATCCCTTTCGTCTCCTTGAAATCTTTCAACAGTATCAATCGAGCGAACTTCAGCCAAATCCGGGAAACGCTGGCAGAGTAATGCCTTCTGCGCCCGGTGAGGAACTACAACGCCAATGCCATTGCGTCCATCTAGACCGAGATACTGAACACATGCCTGGATGATGGGCTCGGTTAGTTGTAATTCACTGGGATTGAACTGTTGTGACGCGTGTTCAGTATGTTCAATCACGACAATAGGGTATGCAGGATTCATCACAGCATCCACATAATCACTGATAGCGGGAAGTTGTGTTATGAGTTCCTTGCGTTTTGAGTGAAATTGAATCCCATCTTTTGAATAGATATTGTCATTTAGAAATTCAGCTATATCTTCGTGCAGACGGAAGCTCTCATCCAATGCTTCCCGTGGAAATCCTCTTTCAGCTAATGATTCAAAAAGGGAGAGGAATGGCTTCGTTTCGACAATGTCGCGCTTCTCTTCCTCTTTCCAAGGGTGGGCATTGATTGGCGGCATCTGACGATGATCGCCAACGACGATCATCTGACCTTCTTTTTTCAAGAATGCGCCGGCAAGTACCCCTTCAGGAATATTCATCTGTGAAGCTTCATCAATTACAACCAGGTCGAAAGGTTTTGAATTCCAATCGACATGTTTACCATCGGCGGATGAATACCTCATCAGGTTGAATAATCCGCCTGATGTTGCCCCAATAACAACATTTGGCATGCCTAATATTCCAGGCAAGCTTGCTTTTTCGTTATAGACATCCAACAACGTAACTCCAGGAATAACTGGCCCTTTATCCTCCCCGCCAATTTTGTAGACCTGTAAATCCCTGATGGCATTACCACCTAATTTAGCAAGTCCAAATCCTGAGAGTTGTTGCTTTGCCTCTGCGAGCGCTTTGAGAACCACTTTTATCGCGTTGTGAGTTTTACAACATACAGCAACACGACAGGTCTTCCCTTGAACCGATGCAGCTGCAATGCGCGCTAAGATCGCCCAAGCCAATGTATAGCTTTTCCCTGTCCCTGGAGGTCCCTGAACCAGGGCTAGAGGATAGGTCGGTGTCTCACCGATGATCTTCCTTTGAGAGTTAGTTAGCTTTCTCTTTTTGGTTGCCAGAATTGCATCTATTTGACGAATAAATTGCTGATAGAACTCCTTATTTGTTAGCGATCGTTGCTCTGGAGTTTTTATCAACCATTTATAAAAAAGGTTAGAACTAATATTCCGGAGGCTTTCCAAAACTTTATCTGCGTTTAGCTCATCTACCATTTCATCAATTACGTACAAATTTCCGGGTTGAGGGGAGGTTCGTGAATTGTGAAAATAGCAAAATAGCTTCCCTCTTCCCTGGACATTGTCCATGAATTGAAGAACCACTCGCGTGGGGGTTAGTTCGTCAACCATTGCTAAACGTCCGTTCTTAATTTTATTGGCAGTCAGTTGAGGATCGGTTGGGTCATTCATCACAACCCAATCTCCCTCTTTCACTTTACATGCATTCATCGTTAGGACAGGATCTAAACCGATAGAAGTGAACTCTGGTTTGAAAAGATGCACATTCCGCTCTATTTGACCAACGTGTTTTAAAAGCATTGCCCGACCAGATTGAACCCGCCGATCTACGGGTAAACTGAAGCTTAATAGATGCTCTTGTAAAGAAGCATGATGCTCCATAAACAAGTATTCTTCAAGCGCGAGGCGAAGATCGGATTGGAAAGCATCTTGGCTAATTTCTGGAAGTGACATTAATGGTTTGTCAATAAATCTTGCCTTTACTTTGAACCATTTTTCAATATGAGCCAATGCTTTCACCCGCATCGAAGCAAAAGAGATGATAGCTTCAGTATCAACAGCCTTGAAAGGCTCAAGAATTTTGCTATTTTCCTTCGAATCGGGTAATTTTCCCCATGCGGCGTACATATATTCCAGCGGTATTTGTGAGTTGAAACGACTAGCTGCTTCGATTGTTACTTTGCGCGGATCATCAGCTGAGGTGCTTTTATCAACATGAACTAAACTCCCATTTGATTCACGAAGGACAGTTCTGCGATTGTCAAACATACGGGCCCTGAATAGTGAAAAGAATTCATACTTGTCATCCTTCCAATCAAAACCGAGCCTTCGGGCTGCATCGTGTAAGGGCAGACATGTCAATCCTAAATTGGACCGTTCTTGAAGCTCATCAAACAGAAATGAGATGACTGATTGTGATAATGCTGGGCTTTGGGTTAGGAGGTCGAAGAACGCAGGAATTGTAGAAATATCATCAAGATGACGTTTTAACGATTCAAGCAAAACTTTCTGATCATACCTGTTGTAGCAATATAGGTGTACTGGTGCTTGATCACTATTAGCCACTTGCACTACTGCAGATAGTAATTCAAGGATCCAATCTCTAAGTAAAACTCCTTCATCCTCATCAGTTGGTGG
>JAAZON010000001.1 GCA_012797725.1 SAR324 cluster bacterium
CTCTCTGGAGCGATTGTCACAAATAGGACTTGAGCTTGGAGCCGATGTGCCTTTCTTCATTTTTGGAGTTCCGGCTCTTGTTCAAGGGATTGGGGAAAAAGTCGAGCCTCTGGCTTTAAATCTTGATGGCTATGAGATTCTCCTTTTGTTTCCGCCTGAGTGCTGCTCAACACCACTAATGTATAAAGCCTATAGGGATTTACATCCAGATATTGAAAATGCAGAATCTGAGTTTGATTCCACTCGGGTCATGGAAATTTTTGAAGTCCATGCGCAGACTAATCCTTTAGCCATGCTAGTTGATAATGATTTTGAAGAAGTCATTGATAAGGATTTCCCTGTTATTGCTGGATTGCTAAGGCATTTAAGAAGCGATGGGCAAGCTTGTGCTTCACTTTCGGGCAGTGGGTCGACGATATTCGTATTGCAAAGTGGAGAAAAGGCCATCTCGCTTGATTTTGAAAACTATGTTTCGAGGATAGCCAAGCAGCACTCTGCAGGCCTGAGAAAAGCAAGGATACTGTCCAAACAGTAAAAATGCATGCAAAGAGCCTTTGAATCCTAAGCTGGTTGAATTTAATTCATTCTCTTTGTATATAATGTGCAACTCCTCAATCATTGGTCTTTTTTGCTGGAGCAAAATTGCGTTCACGCTGAGAAGCCCAATTGAGGAGTATTCTGGCCGGTAGCCAAGCGGTAAGGCACCGGGTTTTGATCCCGGCATTCGCAGGTTCGAATCCTGCCCGGCCAGATAATTGTCCAGTATGCTTCCATTTAAGGAGTGTTTCGTGAAGCAACAAGTGAGCATCTTTGCAGGCCGTTCGAATCCAAAATTCGTCGCAGCAATTTGTGATTATTTGAATGTTGAAATAGGACGCCTTGAATGCATTCGCTTTAGTGATGGAGAACTCTCAGTTGAAATAGGTGACAATGTGAGGGGTCGGGATGCCTTTGTTGTTCAAAGCACGTCTAATCCTGGCAATGATCACTTGATGGAGCTTCTTATAACAATCGACGCTTTGAGGCGCTCTTCGGCATGGCGTATTACCGCGGTTCTTCCTTATTTTGGGTATGCAAGACAAGATAGAAAGTTAAAACCCCGTGTTCCAATTACTGCAAAACTTGTAGCAAATTTGATAGCGGCTGCTGGGGCAAGTCGAGTTTTGACTATGGACTTGCATGCAGGGCAGATAATGGGATTCTTCGACCTTCCAGTTGACAATTTAAATGCACTGCCGGTGGTTTTGCCATATCTTCGTGAGAAATACGGCTCTGATAACATCATGATTGTTTCTCCGGATGCTGGCGGTGTTGAGCGAGCGCGTTACTATGCACAAAAGCTCAATGAAACTGAAATGGCTATTATCGATAAAAGGCGCTCAGGCCCAAATCAAGTTGCCGCAATGAAGGTAGTTGGAGATGTGAGAGGCAGAACCTGCATAATAGTAGATGATATGGTTGACACTGCTGGGACGCTAGTGAAAGCGGCGGAGACTATCTTACAAAATGGTGCAAAAAAAGTTGTGGCATGTTGTGTACATCCAGTGCTCTCTGGGAACGCGGTAGAAAGAATCAATAACTCGTCACTGGAAGAATTAATAGTCACTGATACGATAGTAATCCCACGATCGGTGCAATCAAAGAAAATAACAGTTCTCTCCGTTGCTCCATTGATTGCGGAAGGGATTAAGCGAATTCATTCAGACGATTCACTTAGCAGCATCTTTGTGTAGCAAATGCGTTATTCACTTACCAAAAACGTGGAAATATAGATATGGTCAAGGAAGAAACTGCGATTAGCCCAACTCGTGCCGAGAACTATCCGGAATGGTACCAACAGGTAATTCGTGCTGCCGACCTTGCCGAGAACTCTCCCGTGCGCGGATGCATGGTCATCAAGCCATGGGGATATGGAATATGGGAGAATCTCCAAAGAGAGCTCGATCAACGAATTAAAGCAACCGGGCATGATAATGCGTATTTCCCTCTCTTTATACCGCTTGGTTTTTTGGAGAAAGAGGCTGAGCATGTTGAGGGCTTCGCAAAAGAATGCGCTGTTGTGACACACCATCGACTAGAAGAGAAAGATGGCAAGCTGATTCCCACAGGTGAGCTTGAAGAGCCGCTCGTTGTTCGACCGACTTCAGAAACAATCATCGGCGAGTCATTCAAGAGATGGATCCAATCTTATAGAGATCTCCCCGTTCTAATTAATCAGTGGTGTAATGTGGTTCGATGGGAAATGCGAACGAGACTTTTCTTGAGAACTTCAGAATTCCTATGGCAAGAGGGACACACTGCTCACTCTAATGAGAAAGAAGCTCGTGAAGAACAGAGTCGGATGCTGGAAGTCTATCGTGATTGCGTTGAGAATACGCTTGCCATGCCAGTTATTTGTGGTGAAAAGCCTGCCCATGAACGCTTCCCAGGAGCGATTAGCACCTTCAGCATTGAGGCAATGATGCAAGACAGAAAAGCATTGCAGGCTGGGACATCACATTATCTCGGGCAGAATTTCGCGAGGGCATCTGGGATTGAGTTTGCAGCAGAAAACGGCAATCTTGAACTTGCCTACACAACTTCGTGGGGTGTCTCAACTAGGCTTGTGGGAGGAATGGTGATGACACATGGGGACGATAATGGACTGAGAGTTCCCCCTCGTGTTGCGCCGAAACATGTTGTGATTCTTCCAGTGCTTCCATCCGAGGATGAAAAGGGAAGAGTGTTTTCGTATGCAGAAAAGGTTAAGTCATTGCTCGGAGGCTTATGCTTTGACCACACTCCTATTGTGAGTTTTATTGACACACGAGACCTTCGGGGTGGTGAAAAGAATTGGCAATGGATCAAGAAAGGAATACCAGTGAGAATAGAGGTGGGACCTCGGGATATTGAAAAAGATGCCGTAGTACTCTTTCGTAGGGACAAAAAACATCGAGAAAAGATCCTCATCCAGCTTTCTGAACTTCCACAGAAACTTCCTCTTATTCTTAAAGAGATCCAAGAGAACTATCTTGCAGAGGCTAAGGCTTTTTGCCTAGAGAATACCCGGAGTGACATAAAAGATTTTGAATCGTTCAAGGCATTTTTCACCTCGAAGACCGAAAATGAGCTTCATGGAGGTTTTGTCCGGGCTAAATGGTGCGAAGAGCCAAAGTCGCTTGACTTGCTTACAGATCTGAAGGTAACAGTGCGTTGTTTTCCATTTGACCAAGACGGTAGGCAGGGAAAATGTGTTCTAACCGGAAAGCCAGCCGTTAAGGAGGCAATTTTTGCAAAGACCTATTAAAGTTATAAGGTTCTAAGTATTCATAGCCCCAAATTTTTGAGGCTTAAATACAATTCTTGGGCTATTATTACGATTGCTCTTCCCCCCTACGCGGTGTGTCTGGGTCATAAGCTCTTGGTGCTCAAAATGGCCTAAACCAACCCCCTGACTTTACTTTGAGACAGATTTATGATTATCTACAGAGCCTTATACTTGAGGACATTATATTCTTTAAATACATGTAATTGTGGATTAATGAGGTATATTCCGTGGAAGGCTTTACAGTAGAACTTAGTCGCCGAGACCAGCTTGGGAAAGGCGCTGCAGGACGATATAGAAGGGAAGGCTTGATCCCCGTTGAGGTCTATCAAAAAGGGGTTGGCAACGTTTCTGCGCTTGTTCAATATTTTCAGTTTATTCAGCTTGCTCAAAAGGCGAAAATTTCCCAGGTCTTTTTCTTGAAGAGTGAGGATGAAAGTTTAAATGGTCGTTCGGCTCTTGTTAGGGAGATTCAGCGAGATCATCTGACTGGTAAACCTATTCATATTGATTTCATCGCATTGAAAGATGACGAGGAAATTGAAGTTGAAGTTGGATTGAGTTTCGTTGGCGAACCTTATGGCGTTAAGCAGGAAGGTGGTATATTTAATCCAATAATGCACCATTTGTTGGTGAGTTGTTTGCCGAAAGATATTCCCTCTGAAATTGTTGTAGAAGTCAGCGGGTTGCGCTTAAATGAAAGCATTCACGCTGGTGATATTCCACTCCCAGAAGGAGTGAGCCTTGTAACACACGCTGAAGAGCCGGTTGTTATCGTCTTAACTCCAAAGGCTGAAGTGGTTGAAACACCTGCTGAAGCGGCTGTTGCTGAAGGTGCTGCTGCTGAGGGAGCAACTGCAGAAGGTGGGGCTGCTGCGCCAGCTGCTGACAAGGCAAGTCCTGCCGCTGCCAAGGGTGCAGACAAGGGTGCTGAAAAGGAGAAGAAGTAGTTTTTGTTTTCTTCGAGGCTAATTAAACAGATACTTAAAATGCAAGGTCAAGGGTGAGCCGGATTCGTGTAATAGCTGGTCTTGGGAACCCTGGATCGCGTTATTGCGGAACTCGGCACAATGTTGGATTTGAAATAGTCGATGCATTGCACCAAAGATGTGAGCATGGCAGAGAATCCGATTTAACGGCAACGTGCTGGCGTGTAAAAAAAGAGGGAGAAGAAGCTGAACTTGGCATGAAGGGAGAAACTTTTCATGTGTTCAAGCCTCTAACCTTCATGAACTTAAGTGGACAGGCAGTTGGGGCGTTCTTGAGATATTACAAGTACGACGCCAATGAGCTTTTGGTTGTGCATGATGACATCGATCTTCCACTTGGTACATTGAGAATCAAGTTGGGAGGTGGTGAAGCTGGGCATAATGGCTTGCGGTCAATAAGTGAAAATTTGGGGACGAAAGATTACTATCGTCTTCGAATTGGAGTGGGCAAGCCAGAACATAGCGAGGATGAAGATGCTGTCGCAC
>JAAZON010000390.1 GCA_012797725.1 SAR324 cluster bacterium
GAGACTCAAAGCTGAGGGCGCCAACTATAAAAGGGTTTCCTTCCGGAAGAAGGCTCAAGGTTTTGCTTTGGCTTGCATTCTGCATTTTGTCGTAGATTGCCTCAGTCACTACGCTTTCTGGCCATATTATTAGTGTCCCAGGCTTTTGAACTTCTTTGCTAAGCTCCACGTAGCGCTTAACGTTAGTCTGAATCATTGCAACGTTGTGTTTGTCCTCTATTGAGATGTTCGCTTGTATGACTGCTACTGCCTGTAATGGGCCTGTTAGCTTTGAATAATAGGCAATGCAGCCGAGCCCATAGATAAGGAAAAGAGCAAAGGCAGAGAATGCGCAAAGGCGTTTGAGACGAGTGCTGGAACTCAGAAGCTGTTCAGATACCCAAAACATCATAAAAGAAATTAATTGCACTCCAGCAATGTCTGCGATTTGTGCAAAGGGTAGAAAAGCAATTTGAGTATGTCCTGCAAACCAAGGGAAAAGACCAGGAAAAATAAATTCTGCACAAACCCAAGCAATCGCAAGTCCCATACCAGTTTTACGAAGAATCGGTGGTAAGTTTCGATAGAAGAAAACGAAAAGCACAAATTGAAGAGCGCTCAATACAGTGAAAATTCCCATTAGTAGCATCGAGAGGAAGGGGCCAATGCCACCAAAATAGGAGATTGTATGATAGAGCCACCTGATGGCGAGTCCTAAGGCCAAAACGCCTGCAACGAAACCATTTAGGTAAGAGCCTTCAGATTTCAGTATTGACGCACTCAGGCAAAAGGCGAAGAGCCATCCTGCCACCGCACAAAGCCAAGTCCCAGGCGACATCCATGCAAGAGCAAGAAGCAGTCCTGATAGAGAGGCTAAGAGGAGGGATGCCAACTTGTTTGCATCTTTTGAGCTTTTAGAATTTTCAGATTTTGGACTTTCTTGAAAAGGCATGGTGCAAATAGAGCGCATAGGCTGATTGTGTAGCGCACTCGCGCTCTCATTAGTTAGCAGTTAAAAAGGATTAACAAGACTTGCTTCGCCGCCAAGCATTGTTTCGATCCAAAGCAGTCGGTTGAATTTGGCCATGCGCTCACTTCTGCTGGTTGAGCCAGTCTTTATCTGGCCAGCACGTGTAGCCACAGCTAAATCAGCAATAGTTGAATCTTCGGTTTCTCCCGAGCGATGTGAAATCACACATTGGTAACCGCTATCTTGCGCAAGTGCAATGGTCTCGAGAGTTTCAGTTAATGTCCCAATTTGATTTAGTTTGATAAGAATCGAGTTCGCAACATTCTGCTCGATTCCTCTAGCTAAACGATTGCGATTGGTCACAAATATGTCATCACCAACCAATTGCAAAGTGCCTCCAAGCTCGCTGGTAAGGGCAGTCCATCCATCCCAATCATTTTCATCCAGACCATCTTCAATGCTCACAATTGGATATTTTTTTGTCCAAGAGTCGTACATTGAAATCAAATCATTAGCTTTGGCGGTTTCTTTAGTGCTCTTTTTGAAGACGTAGAGTCCTTTCTCTTTGTCATAAAGCTCGCTTGCTGCAACGTCGATTGCGATCGAAATATCCGAGCCAGGTTGGTATCCAGTGTCAGATATCGCCGAAACAAGGCAATCAAATGTTTCTTCCAATGATTTCAAATCTGGAGCAAAGCCGCCTTCATCCCCAAGTCCCACGGAATAACCACTCTTTTTAAGGTTTTTCTTTAGCGTATGAAAGACTTCAGCAGCAGCTCTTATGTTTTCAAAGAATGTCGACGAAACATGCGGGACTAGCATGAATTCCTGAAAATCAAGAACATTTGCTGCATGAGCACCACCATTAATCACATTGATCAAGGGGACAGGGAGCCTATTAGCATTTGTTCCACCTAAATACTTGAAGAGGGGCATGGAAAGGTAATTAGCGGCAGCATGGGCAGTCGCAAGGCTTACACCTAGGATTGCATTTGCC
>JAAZON010000391.1 GCA_012797725.1 SAR324 cluster bacterium
GTCCTCCGGGAGCAATCGCATCTCGCGAATTTATAGCCAGATTAATCAGGATCTGCGCCATCTTACTTTCTTCAACTAAGGCAAAAAGTTTTTTCTCAGTAACATGCCATTCCATCTCGAAGCGAGGTGAAATGGCTCCCCTTAGCAAGGTACATGTACGATTAATCAATGCCCCAAGTTCAACTGGTACCGATCTGTCAGAAACCTCCAAACGTGAGAAATTCAAAATTTCCTGTGTAACAGTTGATGCGCGACGAGCTCCATCTTCTATGGCAGTTAATGATTCCACATGAGAACCAGACATTGGGAGTATTGTTTTCAGATACGTTATATGTCCAAGAATGCCAGTTAAAATATTATTGAAATCGTGAGCAACGCCTCCCGCCAACATTCCCAGAGTCTCCAATCTTTGGGCATGGAAATTAATCATGTTCTCATCTTTAGATGAAGCACATAAAATTCTGCAAAGGCGATGCTTGTTTGAGCATTCGATGATTGATATTTTGACAAGCAATTGACGACCAGTCACATTAATCAATTCGCTAACAAATTCTTTTTGTGCCCAATTGAAATCCTGCACAGCGGGCCAATAAGTCTTAATAGGAAAGCTGGCACATGACTCGCTATCCAAACCAAGCAACTGGCAAAACGCCATGTTAGCGTAAACACAGTCCAAACTAGCATTTAACAGGAAAATGGGTTCCCCCCAAACGTCAATCGCTTCTCGTAGTTGTTTGCTTATTTCATCCATATACACTGATTTAAGCAGCAAGCGGGCAGCCTCTCAAGCAGCAAATAATTGAGGGACAACCTCTTGATTTAATTAAGGGCAAATACTGAAAAGATACGAAATCAAAGAAATTGGCGCAAATTTACGATTTTTCTGGACTTAGATTTTGAATACATCATAAAATGATTGAAATCGGTATTTTAACTGCAGAATGAGTTTTTTCGCACCTTTTTTGGGATCCATTTCGTCAGATTTGGAATCTGATTTTATGGTGTGTCGTATAAACCTGTATTCTGGGCAGTTTATTGATTAGTTGTATAAAACCTTTCAGCTCAGATGGGCACAAGGAAGCCTGCAGGATATACCGACTGCCCGCTAAAGAGAAGTGTTTTTCTCTTTGCTGGTAATT
This sequence comes from SAR324 cluster bacterium, assembly GCA_012797725.1. The sequence goes on from JAAZON010000391.1 coordinate 1,140, forward strand.
TTAGAAGGAGTTGGAAGTATATGTCGGAAACTCACAAGGGTGTTGTCAAGTGGTTCAATGACGCTAAAGGATTTGGCTTTATTGAGAGTGCTGAAGGTGATGTGTTTGTTCACTATTCCGCAATCGAGTGGGAAGGCTTCAAGACCTTGAAAGATGGTGAAGAAGTTGTCTACAAAGTTGAGAAGGGGCCCAAGGGTCTTCATGCAAAAGAAGTCAAAAGATTAAAAGCTCCCACATCACAAGGAGCTGAGAAGCCTAAAGGACTTGCAGCGTCAATTGAGAAAGAAATCACGAGCGACAATCAGGAAATTGAGACTGATATTTCTGTTGAAGTATCAGACGAAGCAATCACAAGCGCAGAAAAATCTGCTTAAGTTCCTTCTTGGAAATTTCTTCTGGGGCGGAGAGAGCCGGAGTCGCGATTTATAGCCGTGGCAAGCTGTCCGCACGCCGCATTAATGTCCTGCCCCTTTGACCAGCGAATAGTAACGTCAATTCCCTTTGAACAAAGTGTCCGATACCATCTATCTACCTCGTTCTTGCTCGGACTTTTGAAAGCGAGCCCTGCATTTTCGTTATATGGGATCAAATTGACCTTGCAAGGTATGCCGTGAAGCAACTTAGGAAGCATCTTCAGGTCTTCTTCTTTATCATTTACACCTGCAATCAAAACATATTCAATTGTGATCTTCCTTCTGCCACTTAGCGGATAGTTCTTAAGAGCTTCCAATAACTCCTCTATTGGATATTTCTTGTTTATTGGCATTATAGAACTTCGCACCTCATTGGTAGTCGCATTCAATGAAACCGCAAGACTAGCTAGGTACCCATCTGAGGACAAGTCCTTTATAGCTGGCACCAAGCCCGCTGTAGAAACAGTGATCTTTCTTGGAGGTATTGATAGTCCATAATGACTCGTTAGGATCTTCAGGGCCTTCTTAACATTCTTAATATTATGAAGAGGCTCTCCCATCCCCATAAATACTATATTCTGAAATTCATCCCCAAAGCTCTTTGAATCTTCTATCACGCCTAAGACTTGACGAACCATCTCTGAGGCATTCAAGTTTCTAATAAAGCCCATCATACCGGTACGACAAAAAGCGCATTTCATCGCGCATCCTACCTGCGATGAAATGCAAAGTGTGGTACGACGCGTTTGCTTTACTATTACAGACTCAACAGCATCCCCTTTATCCATCTCAAAGAGGTACTTTCTGCTTCCATCCTGACTTAGTTCTCGTTTTAGAATAGGTATTTGCCGGAATTCAAAATACTCTGCTAACTTTGGTCGCAGATCCTTTCCAATATTTAGCATTTCAGAAAAATCCCGACTCTGTTTTTTATAAACCCAATCATAGAGCTGCCTAGCTCTATAGGATGGCGTTTCGAACTCCTCTTCGAGTATCTGCCCAAGTTCTTCAATTGGAAGTTCAAAGAAATCTTTAGTGGTCAAAGCTTTCTCATAACTCGGGGAAGAAAAAGTTAGTTTCAACTTTTGCTGTATCTGGCCCATCAGAGCCATGAACTGCATTTAATTGAATACTCTCGCCGTAATCAGCTCGGATTGTGCCAGGAGCCGCTTTCTTTGGATCGGTGGCACCCATTATCTCTCGATTCTTGTTAATAGCATTTTCCCCTTCCAAGACAGAGACTAAGATTGGGCCACTGCACATATATTCAACAAGTTCACTATAAAATGGTCGCTCTTTATGCACTGCATAAAATTGTTGAGCTTGAGCTGTGCTCAATTTAAGCATCCTACATGCAATTATTTTTAACCCACCGTCTTCAAAGCGGCTTAAAATTTTACCTATTAAATTCTTTGAGACTGCTTCTGGTTTGATTATTGATAAAGTTCTTTCGACTGCCATTATTCATCTCCTTTTTTATTTCGGAGGGCAATATTACCTTCTATAAAAATTTATGACAAGCAAGTGCTGAAAAAGGATAAGAAATAGCCTGCGACTGCATAGCCTCTGCAGAAGCGCCTAACCTGCTTATTTCAATCCCATACATCGGCAAAAGGATGGATTTAGGGGAACAGTTGCTGCAAATTAAAAAATCTCGTTCCTCCAAAGATCTTCAAAAGAGTCTCTCTGACGAATCAGCTTAAATGTGCCATCTTTCATCAACATTAGTTCTGCAGGAAGTCTTCTGGCATTATATCTTGAAGCCATTGACATCCCGTAAGCACCTGCATCATGAATCATAAGATATTCGCCAGGATTAGGCCGACTAATTGAGCGTTTTTTTGCAAAGTAGCAGCCACTCTCGCAGACTGGACCCACTATGTCCGCCTCAATGAGATTTCTAGACTCCGAGTTCTCGACCAAAAGATCGATCTTATGAAAAGCATCATATAGAGCAGGCCTAATCAAATCATTCATTCCAGCATCTGTAATGATGAAATGATTTATACCATTTCTCTTTAAATAAAGGACTCTTGTGATTAATACTCCAGCTTCCGACATCAAGAATTTTCCTGGCTCCACTATTATACTGTATGGAAGCCCCTCAAGAAGTTTTTTTAGCATCTTCCCATATGCCTCTAAATCCAGTTGTTCGTAGTGCCCCGAAAATGAGACTCCTAAGCCTCCGCCAAAATCAAGAGTCTGAATCTTAGCCCCTTCTTTTTCCAACGACGATGCAATCTTGACAATTTTTGCATAAGCTTTTTGAAAAGGTTTTATATCTGAGATCTGAGAACCAATATGGCAATCAAGTCCCATCAAGTTCAGAGAATTTGATTGTTTAACATAGGCCCATATTTCAGGAATCCCTTCTTCAGCAATGCCGAACTTGCTTGTCTTAAGTCCTGTGCAAATATAGGGATGAGCTTGAATTGAAATATCCGGATTGATTCGAAATGAGATTGGTGCAATTTTTTTTAGTTTTGATGCAATTTCCTCTATCACCTTCAATTCGGCAATCGATTCAACATTAATAAGGCGCACACCCTTACTGAGTGCCAATTCTATTTCATCAGATGATTTGGCAACCCCAGAAAAAACTATCTTTGACCCTTCAAAGCCTGCCTTTAATACCCGCAGTATTTCCCCTTGGGACACTACATCAAATCCTGCACCGAGATCCCCAAAACCCTTGAGAATCGCCATGTTGCCATTTGCTTTCACGGCATAGCATATGGAGGCATCAAGACCACTCAAAGCCTTCGACAGAGCACCAAACTGTTTCCTCATAATATCTTCAGCATACACATAAAGAGGAGTGCCAAAGTCTTCAGCGAGATTAGTCAAGAGCTTTCTGTCAAATACCATTCCTATTTGTCCTCAATTTACAAATCAGGTATTTTTTTAACAGAAGAGACAGATTTTGCAAATGTTGACTTATTTATGAGAATTATTTGATCCCATGCTTCTCAAGCCGCAACTCGATGGCGTCGGCAACTTGGCGAGGAAGAAGAGACATAGGCGTCCAAGCGATCCTTTCAATAATCATTGCGCAATCGTCAAACGGACGAACGACTTCGCTAAATGCAAAGCGATCAAAAAGGGCGACTGTTGCGAGTTCATCAACAGGGTAATGTCTTTGTTTCTACTACTTGAAGGCATTTCTCAGTCCAGATCCAGAGCATAAAAAAAGAATGATAATGCCCAGATCAAGCAGAAGAATCGAACTCATGAGGGAAATCATCTTGTCAAAATGCGAATAGATAATTCTGAACTAAGCGAAGCTTTAAATGAGATTCCAAAGGACAAACTCTCAGTATTTCGGAATTTATTCTTCCCAACACGGAAGATAATATCAAAGGTTCAGGCTAAGGATGTTGCTTACAAAGCCTACGACCAACCTCGTACCCCCCTCTGACCAGAGTGCTTTTGTATCGCCTTTTGTCTCAGATGAGGAAAAAAAAAGGCCTCCAATTACTTGATTCTTCCACTAATCCTATGAAACCTCGGAAGCAGCTAAGCTCTTCCTTACGACAGGTACTTAGGTATGCTTATGAAACACAAAATTATGATTTCTCACCTGCCTCCTCCCCCCTTCGGTAACATCGAATTGTGACTCTCTAAGTATTGTGCGAAGGTAATGAAGTTATTCACTGCTTAAAAATAATTGCCAGTAATAAAATGATAGAGAATTAAAAGAATGAATGAACGGCTGATTTCAAGGGGCTTGTATTTTGATCTCTTCGCATTTATTGGAAACATAGTAATTGTCCCCCCTCTGATAGAAATGGCAGCTAACCCCAATGGCTTTAGCCGCTTTTTTGGATTTGCTCTTATCGCTGCGGCCCTAGCCTATGCATTGGGATTAACATTAAAATCAGCCACTCTTCGCGCGCGGCTTTACCAAGAAGTAGAAGAGCCCGAACCAGCCTTCTTTTGGTATTTTCTTCTTTTCGTTTTGTCTGTGATGCATTGGGGGCTTTTCTTAACATGTTTCTCCATAGGCATGGAGAGCCTGGGGATTTCCCTTGCGGAAGCAGGCCCATTTGGAATCACTATCTTCTTCATCGGTGGTTCTATCCCTACCACGCTTACCTTAGTTGCAGTTCTTCCTTCAGAGAATCAAAAAAACATGCAATCAAGGACAGCTTCGATCAAGGAAAGAATTGGCGATTGCCTGCTTTTTTTTGGCACTAATGGTTATCTTTGCCCTGTGGGAAGGGCTTTTTGTTCAGGCTCTGATTGGTAAAGGAAGTGATAATATTTTTAAGAGGATTTTGTTGACTATTCTTGTAACAGTACCTTTTGCGATGTTTTATCTGGCTCCTCGCATACCGTTTCTTGTTGAAGATTACAAAAAGAGAAGCACCTGGATCCAAATTTTTCTTGTTGTAGCTCCATTGGCTTATCGGTTGATCATGCCTGATATATAGTGCTTGGTGTAATTTATATTTGGATTTATCACCATGGGCGAGAGCCTTTTTATCATAGCTTGGGATATAGGGCAGTGACTTAGATAAAGGACACCTTCTGTGTCGATATTAAGAAACTTTTGTTTCAAATTCTCGATTATATAAGCATTAAGTATGTGTATATTTTGAGAAGCTTAAATAACGCTGGAAAGTCCTACATAGGCATTACTGGAGATCTACGAAAACGATTGAGACAGCATAATTCTAGACTGTCGATTTATACCAAACAGTTTGCTCCATGGAAGCTCGAAAGCTACGTTGCATTTTCCAATGCAGAGAAGGCAATGGATTTCGAAAGATACCTCAAAAAGAGCGGTGGATGGAGGTTTGCAAAAAGACGGCTGA
>JAAZON010000392.1 GCA_012797725.1 SAR324 cluster bacterium
GTAAGTTTATTTTTAAGATTCTGCAGTCGCCAAAAAAAGGAGTAAGGGAGTGTTGATCTTTATTTGTGCTGGATTGATTGCCATATTGCAGGCAGTTTTTTTATTTGTTCCAGAAATGCTGCCATTGCATATTTTAACTTCAATTTCTTTCGTACTTAGTGTTTTTTTGCTGGGAGCTGTCTTCATGAGGGGACGGCGCGAGCTCATGCAGACTGAGGCAAAAATCATGCGCTTAAAGGATGATAATTCTCGACTTTCATCCCAGCTGAATCAGGTCCTGGTTGAAAGGAAACAGTGCGAAGCAAAAATCAAAGATCTAGAAACGGCTTTAACGCACGAAAAATCGAAATCACAGCATTATTCATCTGAGCGAAAATCGCAGAGCGATGCGATAACTTTATTGGGGCTACTTCAGTCTAAAGGTCGCTTCGTGGATTTTATTATGGGCGATATAGCAGCTTATAGTGATGATAAAGTTGCCTCAGCAGCACGCTTCGTTCATCAGGGCTGTAAGGAAGTGCTAAGTGAGCATTCTTCTATTTCGCCCATTGAAAGTATTAAAGAAGGAGAAGAGATTTGTTTTGAAAAAAGGCCGGATCCTTTGAAAGTCAAACTTCTTGGAAAATTGGACAGAAGCCCATTAAAGGGAGTGTTATTGCACCGCGGTTGGAAGGCTTCTTATCTAAGATTGCCGCAACCTGTCTTGGAAGGCAATGGAGATGAATTGGTTATAAGTCCTGCTGAAGTCGAGATAAAATAACGGAAATATGCAAACCTTCTTTGTTGGTATAGATCTTGGTACCTCAAATGCTGTGATGGCGTTATGTGGAACCGCAGGATCTCAAATCGAAGTGCTTCAAATTCCACAGTTATCAAGTCTTCAGAGCTTCTCATCCTTGGACAAACTGCCCACGGTTGTCTATTTACCAACAGAGCAAGAGAAGGAATCAATTGCCTCAGAGTTTCCTTGGGGAAGTTCAAGAGATTTTATTGTTGGAGTATATGCTAAGGAACGAGGAGCAGAAATCCCTGATAGAGTGGTGGTGTCTGCGAAGTCGTGGTTAGGATTTCACCATGTAAATCCGGATGAAGCTGTACTGCCTTGGGAGTCTGAAATACCCGAAGGTAAAATATCGGCATTTGATGCAACAAGGCTCTATCTTGAGCACCTTAGAGAAGCATTAACTACAGATCCTCGTGTTAAGGGAGAATTTAATAATTTGGAAATTACCTTAACGGTGCCTGCATCCTTCGATGAAATGGCTAGAACATTGACTTTGAATGCGGCAAGAGCAGCAGGCTTTGAATCTGTTTCTTTAATCGAAGAACCCTTAGCGGCTTTCTATAATTGGCTTGAGCTTCACAGTGAAGATTGGAGGGAAAAGCTAAGGTTAGGTGATATTGTTCTTGTTTGTGATGTGGGTGGAGGGACGGCAGACTTCACACTTATTCGTGTGGAAGAAGAGAGAGGGGAGCTTCTATTAAGGCGAATTAATGTGGGAGAGCACGTCCTCCTTGGAGGTGACAACATGGATCTTGCCCTTGCTTTATCACTAAAAAGAAAGTTCGAGACAAATGGGCCGAAACTGGACAACTGGCAGTTTATTAGCCTCATTCACGCCGCAAGAAGGGCAAAAGAAAGGCTCTTTTCTGATCATGGTATTGACGAAATTCCAATTTCAATAGTCTCAAAAGGTGCAAGTATATTTGCTGGCAGCCGAAGTACCGTGCTTAATCGTTCGGAATTGATAGAGGTTGTAATTGATAGATTCATACCGCTCGATTCAATTACTGAGTTTCCAAAGGAAGATGCTCGAAGCGGACTTTTGGAATACGGACTTCCATATGCAAAAGACTCAGCATTGTCCCACCATCTGGCGGCGTTCCTTTCGAAGAGTGTGGCGATTATGGGTGGAGACCTCTCAAGAGATAGGATTTTAGAAGCCTCTATGAATCATGTAATGCCCAATTTGGTGTTGTTTAATGGAGGAGTATTTAATGCAGAGCCCCTTCGAGCGCGAGTCTTGCAACTTCTAAGATTCTGGAATAATGGGAATGAAGTAGCCGAGCTTCCAAGTGCTGATTATGATCTGGCAGTAGCTCGAGGTGCGGCGGCTTTTGCCAGAATCCGAAGTACAGGTCAAGGAGTGAGAGTAAAAGCAGGGTTGCCACGCTCCTATTATATTGGACTTGAACGCGCTTCGATGTCCGCCCCAGGTTATGTACCTCCGCTCAAGGCTGTCTGTGTCGCTGTGCAAGGGATGGAAGAGGGCACTAGTGCAGAGCTTTCTAATAAAGAATTCTCGCTTCTTGCAGGGCAGGAAGTTGGTTTCCGTTTGTTCAGCGCCCAAGGGATGCAAAACGAGGCTGTTGGCAGGGTTGTTGAGGATGCAGAAGAAAGATTCCAAACTGCTTTGGATATGCATGTTTGCGTGAAACTTAAAGAAGGGGACCAACGAAAAATAGTTCCAGTAAGGCTTCGTTCTTATCTCTCGAATATAGGCCTCTTGGAAGTGTGGATGGAAGAGCGAGGGGGTGAAGGCAGGTGGAAATTGGAGGTTGATACAAGGGGGTAAAATGGGTAAC
>JAAZON010000393.1 GCA_012797725.1 SAR324 cluster bacterium
CAAAAAGAAATCCACAACCTTCTCTTGGGAATTATGACTGAACCCGAGGACCAGCCTGAGTCTTCCACTGCACCATCAATTCAAGAACTAGCTGAAGAGTTTGCTTTGACCTTCGACACCGAGTCAAAAGCAGCCCGTTCATCTGAAAAGCCTAAAAAAATAGCGCCACCAAAACTTCAAACAACGCGTGGTAATCAGTTTTTGGGCGAAATTTCCACCATGTTTGAAACTGTGGCTTCCAGTGAAGAGCTATTGACTGAACTTCTCGAGAAGCTCACCTTTGATGGTAATTTTGAAAAAGCAGCAATTATTGCTCTTTCAAATGATCGCAAAATGGCCGTCGTCGTTGCTGCGCGAGGTATTGATGCAAAGCAGGGTCAGAGGATGAATATAAAGGATCCACTTTCGCCTTTGGCCCAAGGATTCTCAAAAGTGCAATCTTTTGGAAACGTGGAGAGCCAACACTCTCCTTTTGGAAGCAAGGCTTTTGCCCTAGCGCCACTTAATGCGAATCACAAGAATCCAGTTGCTCTGTATGCTGACTGTGGAAATGAAAGTTCATTAACATTCGAATCACGTCGTATTTTTCGAACCGTTGTTGACATGGTTAACCAAAAACTGGTGCAACTCCCTGGTGGAATTCCTGTTGAATTGGATGAAAATTATTAGATCAATAGAACAGGCTTCTTCCTATTCTTGAAATCTTTTATACCTATTGAGCTATTAATATGCATTGGTATAGCATATTAAGAAGTCGATTAATTTGAATAGGGATACATAATAATGAAGACATTGCCTAGCCTTATTGTAGCCATTATGTTTTTTTCTTCTCCTAGTTTGGTTTATTCTGAGTTCAATGTAGCAACTGTTGACGTTGCCCGTGTCCTGACAGAGTCCAGTGTTGCCAAGGAGAAGAGAGAAAAAATTGACGATAATATGGCTGCAGCTAAATCTAAAATTGAAGACAAGCAGAAAGATCTTATCTCCCTTCAAGAAAAGATGGCTGATTCTAAAGATCCCAAAGAACTTGATAAATACGATAAGGAACGGAAGGAACTCGAAAGATATATCCAAGACTCGCGTGAAGATATAGGACGGCAAATTGATAAAGTTGGAAAAGAGCTGACGACAAAAGTCCTTGGCATTGTTAAAAGTTATGCTCAAGAACACAATATTGACATGGTGATTGACAGCAGCGAGAAACTTAGAAGTCCCGTGTTATTTAGAGAAAAATCAGTGGATATAACCGAATCGATAATCAGCTTAATGGATAAATAAGGGCTCCCGATAACGACTTCAGGAGTTTTGACATTTCTTAAAGAACTTCAAACCACTTGACCCAGAGACAATAAGCTCGGTCACTTGTGTAAGGAAAAGACCGTTCTCAACAACTCCCGTAATATTTTTAATATCCTTCTCTAGACTATCCGTTATTTCAGTGAAACGAGCATCAAGAATGATATTACCATTCAGGGTCGTAACAGGCCCATATTGCCCACTTGCCTTTCTTATATTGATTTCACGAGCCCCAAGTTTTGAAAGTATCGGCTCAACAACTGAGAATGCTTCGGGGATGATTTCCACTGGCACAAGAAATTTCTGTGCAATGTTCGAAACCAGCTTTCCCTCATCAGCAATAATTATGAATTCTTTGCACCGGGATGCAAGTATTTTCTCTCGCAAAAGGGCTCCACCACCGCCCTTTATTGCTCTAAGATTTTCATCGACAGCATCAGCTCCGTCAAAGCCCCATGCGATTTGAGATCCACCATAACTGTCCAAGACTTTTATGCCCACCTCACAGCATCGACGGATGCTCTCAAGAGATGTCGTATATGCAGAAATTGAAAGAGATTCACGTCGTATTCGCTCTCCGATTGCCGAGATAGCCACATCCACCGTGGATCCAGTGCCAACTCCAATGACATCCCCATCTTTTAGGCGTGAAGCAATCTCTCGCCCCAATAACTCACGTCCTTGATGCATAGCTCTCCTTTTTGAATGTGAACTCCTAAACCCACCTAAATACTTACAAATATCAAATCTGGAAGGCGAAAAAGAGTGTATGAAAGAAACTGTTGAAATTCAAGGAGCAACTGTGAAGAGAGTAAAAAGCTTGCAGGAAAATCACATCCGCGTTGGGGACTTCTAGTGTTGGTTTTCAATTAATTTCGTTTAGAGGAAAGACAGTTTTCGGAATCGGGAATGTGTCAACTCCTGAATACTGTCTACAATTAGTAGTAGTATAGGGGGAGGTCTTGGGGGATATCCACATGTTGATAATTCCGTATTGGTTCAGGGACAAGGTTAGAGACTTGAACGTCATTGCGAGCACCGAGCGTAGCGAGGGGCGTGGCAATCTCATTTATGAGTACTTCATGAGATTGCCACACGGGCACTATGTGCCCTCGCAATGACGTGAACGGCTACATAAATCCTATTAAGCAGCGTGAGCGTAAACAAAATCGGGAGTTTGAAGGTTCAAACTCCAGTGTCTTCTCTTGGTATTGTAAATTTTAATTGCATTTTGATAGCAGTGAGACTCGTTGGTCATGCTCGAACTAAGACCATATTGATTTAATTGTTCAATGTATTGATGGCAACGATATTGGCAACCTCTGTCAGAATGGCAGATTATTCCTTAGGGATCTGGCACATTTTTTAAAGCTTGATGAAGTGTCAGAAGGCCCGAATAATGGCTTAGATCTCTACTAAGATTCTGTAATTCCTCTATCTTCTCCTTTTGATCTGACATAACTACATCAACTATTCTTTTCCGATTCTTTATCGTTCCATAAACCTGCAACCAGTCCCATATCTCCCTCCACAAAATATGTAGACAATAACCAGGACAAGACAGGAGTCTGAGAACTGCTTTACTGAGTTCTGGAAATTCAAATATTCCGATTCAGTTAACAGACTAGCAGTTTTCAGTATCTGACTCAGACAGCCGCTAGCAGTTCAGCAGACGGCAGAAAATGGACGAACTCAAGAAGCCTAGAGATATCGATAGGTGACTGTCGTTACATCTTTTAAGTTTCTCTTTCGCTCTTTGTTCTTCTTCCGAATATACAGAGCCCTTGGAAGAAGCCTTATAAATTCCCTTAGCCCCTGGAGAGAACTTCTTTCAAAAAATAAAACTCCCAATATTACAATAAGATTGCGAAAAAAAATCCCTGGCACCAAAGCCTCCGGTCTTGCAAAAGCTGAATAGTTATTAACTTGTAAAAGAAAACGATTCCGAACACTGTGACGGTTCAGAACTGGATCTAATTGTTTTCTCCTTTCAGGTAAGACAACTCTAGTGTGATAAGCAACAGCCTCTGGGACATAAAGGAAACGCCATTTGGTTCTTTCTGCCCTCCATGCAAGATCCGCATCTTCTCTATAGGCAAAAAAGGCTTCATCAAATAATTGAGCTCTCTTCAATCGGTCGCCATAAAGAGAGGGAAAAATCTCGGAAGGAAGCATGCTATATGGGCCATCATCAATAAGCATGTCCTCCACAAAAGCTCTTTTTAGCAACATGCATGCTCCGCTTACACCAAACACATACTCTGAACTAGGGAACTGCCCTACTTCTTTTTCGCCAGAACCTCTATCAAAATGCCGAAGACTATTACATAGAATCATACCGGCAGAATCAATAATTAATGGATTCAAGGGGTCCAGTTTAGAATCCGCTCTATAAAGTTTTGGACTAGCACCACCGCAGAGAGGATCTGACAAGGCTCTTTGTACCAAAGTCAAAAGTGTATTTTTTTGGAGCTTAAGATCTGGATTTACTATTAAGAGCAAATCCATACCACTTTGAAGAAAGTCAAAAACTCCGGCATTATGGGCTGCGCAAAATCCTAAATTAAGCTTGTTCTTTCTTAATGAAATTTTCTCTGCATAATTTGCACTGATAATATCTGGGCATAGATCACTAGAAGCATTATCGCTTACTGAAATTCTCAATGTGTTTCCCAGCTCAAATCCTTCTTGATTGATAATGGAATCCAAGCATTTGCAGATGATTCCTGCATTATTAAAAGTGACAATGTGAACAAATACAGATCGTATATTGTTTTGCATTAAATAACCGCTGTAATACGCAGACAGGAGCATATTGCTCCCTTAAGTAAAACTGACTGTTCTTGGCACTTATATGCCGAGACACGCCCAAAGCTAAGCTACTGAAAATATTTAAAGTGGTTCTATCAAAAAGGCTTAAGTTTTATCAAGCTTATTCCGATTACTTCCATTGGAAAGGCATAGAAAGCTTTCCATCCAATGTTTTCGGGTGCAAGGAAACTTACAGAAAACGGAGGAAAGTTGGTATTTTGCAATGGATTGCTGAACGATTGACACTTTCTCGTCAATCATCTCCAAGGACAAGGAGATATGATGGAAACGTTACGTATAAATGGAGAATATGTCGGAGCTAAGGCTCTCACGTTTCAGCTCAACCAAAGCAGACATGCAACCCATACAACGTATCCCGACCCCCTTGTATTTGACAAGAATAAGGACGGGCGTTTTGATGCACTTGATGTGGTTACCTATGGACCTTCATGGGTAAGAAAACAAAACCTTTCTGAGCTAGTAAAGGAAGAAAAGCCTGAAACTCAAGCCAGCGCAGCTGTCGACGAGCATAAAACCCAAGCTTTGAAACAATACGAGCTCAGTATTAATGTTGTACCGGAGCATGCGCTGGAGTTGACGGCGTAAAAAGGAGCATGATCCGAAAATAGGGCAATTGAAA
>JAAZON010000394.1 GCA_012797725.1 SAR324 cluster bacterium
GATTTGGGCACAAAAGTGAAGACTGCCGAAGTTCTATTCCATCATGAAGTAGTAAACCAAGATATTTGGAATAATTTCTAAGCATCACAAATCAATTTTCTATAAGCATAGAAAATCAATCCCGTGCTTCTTGATAAGAAGGAGCGCGGGATTAATACATACAATTTCCATTCCTTTCAATGCCCCCCCCGAACATTTATTTGTTCGTTTCAGATCGATTTGGACCTTTTGAGTAATCATCGGCGGCAAAGTTCTCGAACTAGGCATTAAAAACAGTGTAAACCATAAAATCTGTGAGTCTGTAGACAACTTTTTAAGAAAATCCACGAATACATGATGTCATTTAAGAGAAACATCTCATGTCTGACAAAACTAAAATAAATATTCATCATGCTGAAGCTGCATTTGCCATACTTGAGCAAGCCTTTGCTTTAAGTGCCTTGCTTCTTTTAGTTGTTGCGGCCTTTGACATAAATAAATTCCTGCAAGCCTATCAAGCTTTGCAAATTGGCGTCAACACCTCACTTAGAAAGTGCTATGTCACAGACGGTGGCTGTACAAGCCCGAAAGAACAAGAGCATGCACAACTGAGCAAAATCTGGCAAAAGCCAATTAAAGGTTTTGAGCAGGACTACATGGCCAATGGTTTGTACCTGGAGCTTCCTAATCTCCGCTTCAATAATCCAAGTGCAAGAATTCTTGACAGCTCTCAAAGCCATTATCGGCAGATGAAAGCCGATTTTTATCTTCTCAAATACACTGTAGCAGGTGACATATATTATGGTGAACAAAATACTGAGCTTCCTTATTTAGACAATTTTGATTTTAGACAAGCAAACGAACTCAGAGGTGAGCACCTAAGACAATTAGATATAGCAAGGAATTGCCAAATCAAGGGCCCAAATGGTCAAGCAAGCACTAGCCTTTCTGATATTGGAGCATCTACATCGAACTCAAGAGGAATTAGAATTGGTAGTTTGACGTGCAGAGTCCCTTCCCCCTTTAATTCCTCCAATGCATCATGGAAAGCTCTGATTGAGAGTTGCAATACAAATTTTGCTAACTTTGCGACGTGCGAGAGAAATTGGAAGGCTGGTACCCGTATCGCCCTCGATGTACAAGGTGAGTCTCATAGTGCTGGCCCAAGCGGCAAAGTTGGATTGAGCATTACACAAAATGGCAATAACAACCTTAAAGGCGACAGGCAAGATACCGACTGTAAGTCAGCAACGTGTACACTTGGTGGACGAGTTTTTAGTGGTACTGGAACATTTAATTTTGTTCCTAGAGGCCTTCCCATAGGACATCTTTCCTCCAATTTGACATGTCCCAATTGTCCCTATGCCGAAGAATTTCAGAATCATCAGTATATATGGGTGAATTATGACAGAAATTTTGAGTTGTCTTTTGAGCTAAAACGCCTCGATGGACATAATAATGAAAACGTAAATTGGAATTTAACAGATCTCCGTATTTACTATATAGATTATAAGCCAAATAAAAACGAGATCCTTTGTCTTGAGAAAGCCAGAAAGTCATCTTTAGCTTCGGGTAAATTGAGCTGTTCATACTTATTTCCAGAAAAACCTACAGCGGAAAATCTTAAGGTTTACAATCTTCGTGCGTTAGACACTAACCCGTCTGAGCGAATACAAAGCGCTCCAAGCCGCTGTCTTGATCCAAAACTTCCGACTCATGACGGCTATGGTAATAGCATCTCAAATACAGAGTTGCGAAGAAATGAGTTGAAAAGAGAGCAAAGCCTTGCTTTTTGTGCCTCAATTGGTGAGACAAAGAACTGTCTTAGCGACTATGAAATTACCATCGAACAAAGCTACCATGGCTGTGGTACCTATACAGATTCCCCTAATGAGTGTCCATTTAACTACGGCATTTATCCAAGTAGTCAGGAGCAGTGGGATCAAAAACGTGGTCAGTTTTTCATAATAGACTCATCCGAGGCACTTTCTATTTGCCCTCCCTTTAGATCGAAGGAGCTTGATCCAGATATTCCTGCCATCTCTACAACATGGTACGAAGATGAGCTTCAACTTCCTGCGATTCCCAAGAAATATGAAGCAGTCGACTGTCACGAAATTGCAAATTTACAGAGCCTTGAAATACCTCCTCCTTACGACCAATACAAGAACTTCATACCGGGCCCAGCAAGCATAGACGGCAAAACGCGAATCGGGCTTGGTCAACAAGTCGATCCTAGAATTGTCAAAGAACAAGATGACAGATACTCATGCAAAGAGGTTTCATTGGGACGCGATTCTTTCAAAATATCTAATGAGAGAGATCTGGGCTGCAAATGGAATGACAAGAATAATTCAGCACTCCTTGAACTTATGCTTTCGAAGGCTGGGTTCCCTCAATCTTACTATTTAGAGCCTCTTGATAAAACGAGGAGCGCAAAGCAAATAGGCGAATACTTCTACAAGACTCCTTACGAATTGGACGCGTGTACAGATTATGAGGTTAGCGATGACCCAAAATATTTCGATGAACGCATATATTTAGGCTTATTTGCTTCTGGCTCATATCCTCCCTCGTGCACACCAATGGATCCCAAGCATCCCGAGCATTCTCGAACAACAAAGCCAAGCGATTGGTGCTTAAGCCAGGTTACAGGGAATATCGCCCAGGGAGGTGGAGGGCTTGAGGCAATTAATAGTGCATCAACTCGTGCTACAGCGTTAGAGGCCATTAGAAGGTTCTTTCCTGCAGCCAGAACTTCTTGCGAAGCAGGAAGCCCCTATTGTGTAGATCTCAAAACTCCAAGTCCTGAAATTGTTGATGGGAAGACAGTTTTTGAAGCAAGTGCAAAGATGACAATCCCTATGAACTTACTGTT
The DNA here is from genome assembly GCA_012797725.1 of SAR324 cluster bacterium. The sequence goes on from JAAZON010000394.1 coordinate 2,858, forward strand.
TGGAAGAGACATTCCCATTGAAATTAGCGATAGAAGAACTTGGGAAGGTGAATTCGCAAGATAGAGCAATCCTCTTAGGAAATGGAGCAAATAACATTGGATATACATGAGAGGATTGCTGTTAGATTGTAATTTCCCAACGAAACAAACCGAATAGTTGATCCGAAATGATTATGGGGATTGTCTGAAAAAGAGCCTTCCTTCTTTTCTCCACGGAGTTAGAGTTATCAATAGGGATCAAGCCGTTACGAAGCCCTAATGAAACTAATTGTCTGATGTCGATAACTATTGTAGTACAGGACTCAATTTAAAATTTCTAAAAAGACGCAATAAGTTTCATCCTTAGCTTTTGACTGGTACGAGGTCTTTGCCTATTAGGAAAGAAAGTGGCTCGGGGTGCTCATGTTTCCTCCTTCGCCCTAGCCAAGGCCAAGTACTACGGAAAACAAGTGTGTTTTGGTACTTCAGCGCTATTAGTATTTGTGATTAACATAAAGGCAAGTGTTGTGTGAAGCGCAAAGCACGCCTCAGTACCGCGCCCAAAGGCGGAGGATTTAATCACTCATTCTACCATCTGAGTGGCTCGGGGAACTAACGAGTGAGATATGCGGCGTCCGAGCAATTATTAGTTCTTTCATTCCCTGAATCCAACATTCTTGAGCATTGAGGCAGGGGATAAAATTAAAGGATTTGCCCCCTTTGCTCAAGAAATCATTCTTCATCTCTATTGCAACTTCACTTAAAGTCTCCAGACAATCTGCGAGAAAGCCTGGGCATGCAACGGCCACTTGTTTGACGCCCTCCTTTGCCAAAGCCTTCAGCGTTTGACTTGTGCAAGGCTCAAGCCATTTCTTTCTTCCAAAACGTGATTGATAACAGTGAAGTATCTTCCTTTGTTCAAGTTTAAGGAGTGGTTTAAGTTTCGCAGTAGTTGCCTTACACATATCATGATAAGGATCGCCTGCCTCGATGAACTTAAGCGGCAATCCATGATATGACAATATCAATCTCTCTGCCTTCCCGTCGCTTGCTTCAAGGGCTTCATTGATAGACTGGGACAGCGCCTTGATATAATGATCATTCTCGTAATATGGGGGAAGCACTGTTAGGGCTGGTATAAAATCTAGTTTAAGCAACGCTTTAAATACCGCTTCATAAGCTGACGCGCTAGTGCCATTGCTGTACTGAGGATACATTGGGAAAAGTATAATGCTCTCGCAGCCATCTTCACTCAGCTTTCTCAGTGATGTCCCAAGAGAAGGATTCCCATAGCGCATTCCAAAATCCACAACAAAATTATCCCCAAGGGCTTCTTGAAGGCTTTCTGCTTGTTTCCTTGTGATTGCACAAAGCGGAGAGCCTTCATCAGTCCAAATCTCCTTATAAAGTCTCGCGGAGCGTCTCGAACGTAAAGGAAGGATAATGCCGTTTAATAAGAACCACCATAAAAGCCCACTTTGCCCAACCACTCTGGAGTCTGAGAGAAATTCTTTGAGATAGCGCCTTAGTGCGGAAGGCGTAGGCTCATCAGGAGTGCCAAGTTGAGCAATCAAAACTCCTATTTTTTGAGAGAATGTTTTGATCATTTAGCAACCGATATGATCTTAAACATTTTTTTCAATTGCCGTGGCAGCTTTCATAGCAACACTCACTCTATCGGCTATTCCCGGAAGACCAAGATCCGTTCCGATGAAATGCAGCCCACTATAATTCCTTTCTGCCTGCTTCAGCAAATCGTTAAGTTTGTAATGTCCTAAAGGATAAATAGGAATTGCTGCCTCCCAACGCTTAATATTAAGCACTTTTGTATCAGAATATCCAAGGGTCTCCTTTAGCTCACGATTGATAATAGTAATAATTTCTGGATCGCCGTATGACATGACTCCCCGGCCCTCACTGCCACCAAGCATAATAGTTAAAAGGTTGGTTCCTTTTGGCGCAACATGAGGAAAGAGTTGGGAGTTAAACATAACACCCATTAGGTTGCGGTTAATTTCAGTAGGATAGAGTATTCCGAAACTCTTTGGAAGCGGTGCGTACCCATTCTCAATGGCCAAATGCACCACAGTTAAAGGAATGTAACGCATAGTGTCTAGTTCACTGGATTCTCGAGGAAGTAATTCTCTTAAATAGGCTGAACTTTGAGGGCCAGAACTTGCAACAAAAACTCTTCGAGTTTCAACCTTCTCGCCGCTTCCAAGACTAAGTATAAAAAAATTACCCATTTTTTCGACATTAAGCACTGCATCAAATTTTAGTGCATTTTCTTTTTCACAAAAATCAGCAAGACAACTTGTTAAACTCGCTATACCACCCTTGAGTGTAAAAACTCTCGGCCGTCCATTCTCTTTTCTTCGTTCCTTCAAGTAAGCAATCAACTTTTGCTTGGCTTTTCCTGCATTCCAAAACCCGGGGAATACGCTTCGAGCACTTAACTCCTTGATAGATGCGCCATACACTCCTTTCATTGCAGGAGCAAGTAGTGAGCTTGTTGCTTTTTTGCCAAGCACAGGGAGCAAATATTCTTCGACTGTGCAGTCGTCTTCATCTGAACTAGGCGAGCTCCCAGTAGATACAGTTTTTAGAATCTTCCATTTGAATTCACGTTCGATCAATTTGCTCTTATAGAACTGGATTGGTCCTTTTGGGACAACGTGAGGAGCGTTTTCATACCACACATGTTGCTCATAACGCCCAATTACTGGTTTAAGCACTGAGGAAGCCAAACCCAGCTCTTCTATTAATTTGAGAAGAACGGGCTTCTCCAAAAAAACATTTGGACCACATTCCAGCAAAAAGCCGTTTTTTCCCACACTTTGGATTAGCCCACCCGCTCTATTGCTTTCAAATACCAGTGTTGAGAATCCTCGTTTAAGTAATCTATAAGCACAGCTTAATCCGCTAATTCCCCCACCTATTACAATAGCATCGAACATACTTTCTTTTCTCAGACTAAATTCAACTTCCTAAAGCGATTGAGAGAAGACCCTTGTCTCAGGAGCCTTTCTCCGTAGTCGTTCATCAAAGAACATGCAAGCATTCCTTAAGAAAGGACGCCCTATTTCTGTTAGGTATAATTTTCTATTCTCGATCCTCAACAACCCATCCGTAAGCAGAGAGGAAAGAAAATGCTTGGCGTCCTCTTCTTGTTCTTCGCTTTCCAGCTCCACTTCAAAACATGTCATTAAAGACAAGATCTGTTTATACCTTGCCTTGTCTTCGTCATTCATCATATGACCCCGTGTCGTAGCAAAACGGCCAGACATTACAGCTTTCTGATAGGCATCTAAGTCTTTTGTATTCTGATGATAACAGCCAATGCTTTGAGAAATTGCACTTAGGCCAATAGCAATGATGAGCTCACTTCTAAAATCAGTATACCCCATAAAGTTGCGGTGCAGAGTCTTAGTAGCCGAAGCTCTCGCGAGACTATCATCAGGCAAAGCAAAATGATCCATACCTATTTCAACATATCCTGCTTCAAGAAAAGCCCTTCTGCAAACTTCATATAAGGCTCTTTTTTCTCTCCCTTTTGGAGCCGTTTTCGCCAATTCATTGTGAGCAGGCTTAATCCACGGAACTAGTGCAAGGCTATAGAGCGCTATTCTATCGGCTTTAAGTTCTATTGCTGTATCTGCCGAACATTTGATATTTTGCTGTGTCTGACCTGGCAAACCATAAATCAAATCAAAATTTATGGACTTAAAGCCAAGAGCTCTAGCCTCATAGACCAAAGCTTCCGTTACATGTCTTGGTTGACTTCGATTTATTTCTCTTTGCACTTCTGGATTGAAATCCTGAACTCCGATGCTTAATCTATCGAATCCATAGCTTCTCAAAGCTCTTAATTGTTCAATTTTCGCAAAGACTGGATTAATTTCAATAGATGCATCAATACAATCCAGATCAATGTCAAGTTTTTCATAATATGGCGATAATATTCTCTGCAAATTATCAGAACTAAAAAAAGTAGGAGTTCCGCCACCAATGTGAATCTGCCTTAATGGCTTGTTTTTAAGCTCTGGCGCTCTATCAAGGTAGAGCAAAAACTCGCTTTGAATTGCTCTGACATAAGATGCCTCAACATTATGATCATGACAAATTATCGTGTTACAGGCGCAGAAAGAGCAGGCACTTTCACAGAAAGGGAGATGCAGATAGGCAGACCATGCCAGTGACGTATTTTCTAGAGCCTTCTCAATGTCCCCTATCCACTCTTTTTCGCTTGGCGCATTCTCCCAATATGGCACTGTTGGATAACTCGTATAACGAGGTGCTGCAACATCATATTTCTCAAACAAATCACTCATGAGAAAGCAGCCCTTATTTCTCTAACGAAGTTTCGAACATTCTCTTCTCGCGCCGACGGTAAGATTCCATGACCAAGGCTACAGACCCACCCTCTTCTTTCTGAAACATCCAAAGACCTAATTGAAGTTATGAAGCTCTCAAGTTCTTTCTGAAAAATATCTGGCTTTTCATTAAGAAAAACTTCATTCATATTTCCCTGGACAAAGCCCTGCTTTCTTATTTTAAAAGCATCCTTTAGATCCCAACTACTATCCACTCCAAATCCCTTCATGTCTAGCATTCTAAAGTCTTCACAGTCTAAATGTTCATGCTTTAAAGCTTTTGAATAATAGCCTATTCTCCCACCCACACTTTCGCTCAAATACCTTAAGGCTGGGAGCACAATTTTATGGAATAAAGAAGGAGAAAGCCCCCCAGCAGCTGTATCGAAAATCATAACCAGCTCAGCTCCACCTTCTAGCTGTATTTTTATATTTTCTGATAAAAGAGGAAGTATTTTTGCTTCAAAAGCCTGATACAAATTTAAAAGTTGTATCGTGCGCGCAAGGCCTTTTTTATGAGTCCCTTCCACCGCATAAGCAAACAAAGTAAAAGGCCCACCAACAAAACCTATAAGACTCTTATCAGACGCCAAACTCGCTCTTGTTAGTGAAACTGCCTCTCTTTGAAAGAGTAATTCCTCTAAGACCTCGTTAGGATCCCCAAGCTTTAAAATAGTGTCCTCATTCAAGTACCAAGAAAGACGTGGGCCTCCGTTTTCTGGAAAGGATAAGCCCATACCAAGGGCGTCTAGTGGGAAAAGGATGTCACTAAAAAGTATGGCAACATCAAAGTCAAAATCCCCAATAGGGCCAAGTGCCACTTCAGCAGCAAGCTCTGGAGTCCTACATAACTCGATAAAAGAATGACGCCTTCGAAGCTCTTGATAATGCGAGTGGTAACGTCCAGCCTGACGCATACACCAAATAGGTGGAGTCGCCTGAGCAATTCTATTTATTGCATTTTGAAAACGAGGATTCATGGAGAACACTCCATAATATCTCTTTGCCATGCTTCATAGCTAAGATAAATTGAAAGCCTCTCATCATTGCCTAACAGCTTCTTAATACCTTCATAGGTATTTCCAGGCCCACAAGCATGCCAAGCGGATGCAATCTGAGGATAATGTTTTAATGCTTCACTAAAGGCGGAACTACTTCGCCAATAAAAGTGAGTCTTGCCCTGGAGCTTAGGCATTTCACTTTTTGGTGAAAGTTCATATGTTGGACAAAGTAGCATACCATCACTTGTTGGGGCATTTTTATGGCTAAGTTTCACCCAGCTTTTATGAGGAGAGACTAGTTGCTCCAGGAGCCGAGGCTCTTTTTCTCCAAGAGACTCAGAACTTCCATGTACCCAGATACCTCTCTTTGAGAGCTTCTTCCAGGTATCAAGGCCTGCAGTCCAACAAATTGTATCAAAAGAAATTCGCCAATGAGTTGGCAAAGCCGAAGACTTTGATACCCACAATGCTGCATCTTCATTGGGCTGAGATAAAGATTCCAGTGGAACTGCTTCAAAGAAGGAACCTTCCTCATCATCAGAAGGCCAATAGGAACCCTGCACGCACTTTGGAGCCTTTGGCTTTTTCGATTCAAGTTTTAACTCCTCAAGTCTTAGCCCTTCGTTCGTTTCTCCTCTTAAAATGCTGAGTCTGCCAAAAGGACGTTCTAATACTGACATCCCAATTTTTTGATGGCAGCCACCACCATAACACCGCAAAACTTCTCTTTCATGCTGAACGCAAGAGAATGTCTCCTTGCAGTTAATATGAGAAACTATTTCAACTAAATCAGCACGGGTCTTTAACGCTTCAATAGCTAGTGCCCCTTGAGCCGGAGCGCCTGGATTAACGCTAAGTGGCACAACTGTCCAATAGCAGGCAGAAATAGCTGATTGGACTTCTTGACGAACTTTTTCGTATTCAGGATCTTCAGCTCCCAACAGCCTGTCAATCCCCGCTTTTGCTACAACAATACCGTCACTATCAGACTCAAACAACTTCCTAAGACGAGTTTGGATATTTCCTCTTACTGAAGCAAAATCAACAGTTTTTATTTCCGCTGGCAGAGCCCATAAGAGAAAATCCTTAATGTTAAACATACGCCTTGGGGATGAAGACAGAATTCTTATCGAAGAACTTGACAAAATTTTAGGCCAACAATCTTTCCGAATAAGAAGAAGATCTCTCATATCCGCTCGAGGTAGTGTGCCAATCACAGCTGTATCCTGCCCCTCTAGTAAAGGCAAATCCTTCCAAGAATGCACCGCTAAATCAATTTCGCCTTTCAATAACAATTCCGAGAGATCCCGCGTAAAAACTCCCTTGTCTGGAAGTTTCCAAAGAGGTGTATTGCGATCTTTGTCTCCCTCTGATTGCTGTAAGTGATATTCCAATTTATAGCCCTTACTTAATGAAGCAAGGGCGACTCCCACCAACTCGGCTTGTATTCGTGCCAATTCGCTTTTTCTAGTACCTATGCGGATCTTCATAACAAAGATTTATACCAACAAGAATAGATATTTAACAGTAAGCTACATAATGGCGGCATTTTTGAGAGCATAAACATTATTGCCTTTCGGCATATTGTCATCGTTTTGTCGCAGAAACAAAGATTACTGAACTGAGAACTTCAGGGTATTTAAGATCAATAGACTGCAATTTTATTTAAGGTTGGGCCACTTCTTTGGTTGAACAAAAATCCTTTTTGCCTCTTTCGCGGGGCTTCGTTATAAGACTATTCTTGAATAAAACACTTGGAATTTCGGTTTATGGCTAAAGTTAAATTTATTTTTTTATTCTTAGCGTTTGCATTCCTGATTGTTTCATGTTCTGACAATTCTACAAAATACCAGGGATATGTTGATGCTGATTTTGTCTATTTGGCATCACCTTTTGGAGCAGTGCTTGAAAAGCTTGCAGTTGATCGAGGCTCTAGAGTGATAGCCGGAGATTTTCTCTTCGCTTTGGACAAAGCTCCCCAAGAAGCGGCAGAGACAGAGGCTAGGCGTTTGGTGGCTCAGGCAAAAGCTACTCTTGAAGACATGAGAAAGGGGCTTCGGCCATCTGAGATCAATGCAATTGAAGCAAGGCTTTCAAAAGCGAAAAAAGAACTTGATTTGGCAGAAAAAGAGTTGAAACGACTCCAACAATTAGCCTTGGAGAATTTCGTATCAAAGAACGATCTTGACAAGGCGATAACGAAATTTGAGACCACTCAAAAAGGAGTTGATGAATTAAAATCCCAGCTAGAGACATCAAGACTTGGGGCTCGTTCTGACCAGATTCTTGCAGCAGAGTCAAATGTTCATGCGATGGAAGCTAACCTAGAAAAAGCTGCTTGGGCCACCTCCCAACAAAGCAAGACTGCTCCCATTGACTCTTTGGTTTTTGATACCTTCTTTAAGCCTGGTGAATTTGTCCCTGCAGGCAAACCTGTTGTGTCGCTCTTATCACCACAATACTTAAAAGTACGCTTCTTTGTCTCAGAACAAGAACGAAGTAACTTAACTCCTGGTAGTAAAGTACTTGTGCAGGCTGACGGGCTTGAAGAGAAGATTCTGGCACAGATAACTTACATAGCGCCACAGGCCGAATATACATCGCCATTTATTTATAGCCAGGAACAAAGACAAAAACTTGTTTTCATGGTTGAAGCTCGTTTCGAGGGTCCATCCCCTATCAGCCTTTCACCAGGACAACCTGTTGACGTTTGGCCACTTAGATAAAGGTGCATCCTATGAGTTTAGCATCTGAGAGCCCAGTCATTGATGTTAAAGGAATTACGAAAAGTTTCGATGGAAGAGTTGTAGTTGATCATATTGATATGCAGGTCAATAAGGGTGAAGTTTATGGCTTTCTTGGTCCAAATGGAAGTGGGAAAACCACTTTTATTCGCATGCTTTGTGGACTCCTAAAACTCGATCACGGTGAAGGACATTGCCTTGGCTACGATATTGTCAAGCAGAGCAGTGAAGTAAAGAAGCATGTCGGCTACATGACGCAAAGATTCAGCCTCTACGAAGATTTGAGTGTAGAAGAAAATCTAAATTTCACTGCACGAATTTATGGGATCGAGGACCCAAATAAAAAGATCCAAATGATTTTAGAGGAAATGGAGCTTAAACCTCGACGCGCCCAATTGGCTGGAAGTCTCTCTGGGGGGTGGAAGCAAAGATTGTCATTAGCAGCATGTATGCTCCATAAGCCAGACCTTTTGCTTCTTGATGAACCAACTGCAGGCGTAGATCCAAAGGCAAGGAGAGAATTCTGGGAAGAAATTCATGAATTAGCGGCAAAAGGCCTGACAGTGCTTGTGACGACTCACTACATGGATGAGGCCGAACGCTGCCACAAACTTGCCTACATTGCCTATGGTAAACTTCTTGTAAGCGGGAGACCAGAAGAAGTGATCAAACATGTGGGACTAAGCACCTGGGAGATTTCTGGATCCAATATCATGGACATCATTCATGTCCTTAAAACTTCAAAGTTGATAGAGCAGGTCACAGCTTTTGGTAACACATTACATGTAAGCGGCAAGGACAAGGCTACAATTGAGGGATTGCTTGGATCGTCGCTACCGAAAAACTACAACTATCGAGAGATAGAAACTGGTCTCGAAGATGCATTCATCAATTTGATGCACCATGAAGAGGAGAAATCTTGATGAACGGGTTCTCCCTCAGCAGATTCTTAGCAATAATTCACAAAGAATTCATCCAAATGATTAGAGACAGAGCTACACTTGCCATGATGGTAGGAATTCCTCTATTGCAGCTGGTAATTTTTGGTTTTGCGATCAACTCCGATCCTAAGCATCTTCCTACAGCGATAATATCAGAAGATAACAGCATCTTTTCAAGACGCATCATTGCCGCCGCGAAAAATAGCGGTTATTTCAATATAATCTTCGAGCCTAGAAGCGATGAAGAAGCTTCGGAACTATTGGATACAGGCCGAGTGCAATTTGTTATTCAGATACCACGGGACTTTTCAAGAAAACTTGTGAGAGGGCAACGTCCGGATCTTTTGATTGAAGCGGACGCAACGGATCCTTCTGCAATTGGAAACGCGCTCAATGCATTTAATGCCCTTCTCTCTACAACAATCAATCGCGACTTACAAGGCATATCAGAAGAGCTTATTCAGAATCAAAGCCCTGTAAATTTGGTCGCACACCGACGCTATAACCCGGAAATTGTGAGTGCCTACAACGTTGTTCCAGGCTTGATGGGGGTGGTGATAACACTCACAATGGTGGTTATAACAGCATTAAGCATTACAAGAGAAAGAGAACGTGGCACTATGGAGAGTCTCTTAGCCGCACCGCTTCAGCCCCTCGAAGTAATGATCGGAAAGCTCATTCCTTATATTCTTGTTGGCTATGCTCAGATCTTTCTTATATTGATAGCCGCTCGATTCATTTTTGACGTACCCATGATTGGCAGTGTGACCTTGCTTCTGTTGTCTGCCTTATTATTTATTATCGGCAATCTGGCTGTAGGCATTACCTTTTCTACTCTTGCTAAGAATCAGCTCCAAGCTGCGCAAATGGCGATCTTCTTCTTCCTTCCTTCTCTTTTGCTTTCTGGATTCATGTTTCCTTTTTACGGGATGCCACTTTGGGCCCAAAAAATCGGCTCTGTCCTTCCCCTCACTCATTTCTTGAGAGTTGCAAGAGGTATCCTTCTTAAAGGCAATGGTCTCTATGAAGTAC
>JAAZON010000395.1 GCA_012797725.1 SAR324 cluster bacterium
GAACTTGTTAGCAACACTCGAATATTTGGCTTAAGTTTATTCGCACTAAGCAAAAGATCGGTACCGGTTAAATGCGGCAAATCCATATCAGCAAAGATGAGTGCTATATCATCCATCTTTTTCTCGAATGTTTTTAAAGCCTTTTTCCCATCTTCAGTTGAAATTACCGAATAGCCTTTGAGCTTCAATCCTGATTCAATAAGGCTCAAAATATTATCATCATTTTCTGCTACCAGTATCGTTCCCATTTGCCTCGGATCGGGGTGTGTCACTTTCTCTATGTTTGGTTCAATTAGCTGACTTACAGCAGGAACGACAAGCCCATATGAAGTCTCACTTTTATCTGCTGATGCGATGAAAGCGCCCCCAAGTATTTTAATTTCTTCCATGATTTTTCTTAGGATCAAAGGTGCACCTCCACCTTTAGCGTAAAAATCCCTCCGTCCCTCGTCAGTTTCTTGGGATGTTAAAGCTGATAAAACAAATTCAACATAGGCTCCCGCTTTCACCCCATAATGATTTCTGCCATCTTTATCAAAGAAGCGCCTATTCCTTATTTCAATTTTGACATCTTGCCCAGTTGCAGATTCTTTTCTAAGACCTTGCAATGTACGAAGCAGTATGCGTGCAAGCTCCTCGAAATCGCATGACACCTCATAAGTTCCAGCATGAAGAACAATATTGAATGGAATCTTTCGTCCATTTCGGGCTTCCAAATAGGAACATAAAAATTAAAGTATTTTCTGAACAGAAAAATGCCTTGGAACCTTAGTTTCTATATCGCTGTCGCTCACTTATCCTCTCCCCATTAAAAATAGAAAGCTCTAACGCCCCCTGCTTTCTGACTTCCAAACAGTTGAGAAGCTTGACTTCAATCATTATATTCTAAGTTGCACCCTGAAAATTTCCAAAAGAAACCCTAAGGTCTCCGAATAGAAAAGAGCATCCTTTATTGATGTCAAATCAGTGTATTAGAAATAATAATGGGATTCAATAGAATAAAAAAGTGTTTGTCGCTGTGCCCTTATGAAGGTGCTACGGAAATATTGCTTTTTCAAGTACTTGCACGGCAGAATCGTGAAAAGTCAATAACACTTAGGAAACTCTAAAGATGGTGGACACAGAAAGTACTGAAGACACACGAATTAGCCAAAATGAATATTACATGCGAATCGCCATGGCTGTGCGAGCTCGGGCAAATTGCATGGGCAATAGAGTGGGGGCAATTATTGTTCGAGAAAATCGAATTATCGCCACTGGCTATAACGGCACACCATCTGGGATGCAAAATTGCCTCGAAGGCGGGTGCCATAGATGCAAATGCAGAGATGAGTATCCAGCAGGGGTGGGCTATGATCTATGTATTTGTGTTCATGCTGAACAAAATGCTCTGCTCTCTGCAGCTCGCTTCGGAATTTCCGTACAAGGCGGAACAATGTATACGACATTACAGCCTTGCTTTGGTTGCTTGAAGGAAGCTATTCAAGCGAAAATTGATTCTATTTATTACCTGCACCCATGGAAACCTTCTGAGCGAAGCGAGGCGGAATATTCAAGACTCCTGTCTGTCTTTCCAGGCGGAGTTCATCAATTTAAAGTGGAAGATCCTGACGCCATATGGGCTGTTTCAACCTTGCGACAAGCTGCTAAAAACGCCCAGGCAATAGCAGACGAAACGGGACATCTGGAATAACGGCCATAAATAATTTACATTCAAGGCCTGAATGAAAATACTATTTTGTGCTAATGACTGTATTCCAATACATGCAAAGTTGCTGGATGAACGCCCATTGGGCGGAACTGAGACAGCTATAATCCATTTAGCCCACGAACTTCAAGAGATTGGGCATCAAGTCAACGTGCTTACGAAGCTTGAAAATCCTCCTCTCTCTTCCCCTCTCTATTTACCAATAAACGCCATATCTCAACTGGGTTATTATGATTTGTTTATCTCGATTCGTGATTGGAAGCCTCTATTTCTCCCCATAAAGGCTAAGCTTCGTTTCTTATGGACAGGGGATGCCTACGACCAGCCTGCAAATATTGGCATTGGCGATAAACGTATAGCTGAACAAATCGATCTTTTGCTCTGCGTGAGCAAATGGCAACTAGAAACTCTTTGTGAGGAATCAGGCTTCCCTAAGGAAAAAGCCTGGGTTCTAAGAAATGGTGTCTCGCTACCACTGTTCCAAGGAAGTGAAATTCGACTAAGAAAGCGGCTTATGTATTCCTCTACACCATATCGTGGGCTTTCGCACCTTTTGGATCTATTTCCAAGAATCCTTAAACGCCATTCTGACGCTGAGCTTCATATTTTTAGCGGATACGCAGTCTATGCAGGAGCTGAAAAATATCCAAATCATATTATTCGAGAATTTGAGGCTATGGTTCAAAGCTTCAAAAAAATTCCCAATGTTTATTTAAGAGGAAACATTCGACAAAAAGACCTAGCAAGAGAATTTATGTCAGCAAGCATTCTTGCTTATCCAAACACCTTCGCAGAGACAAGCTGTATTAGTGCAATAGAAGCTCAAGCTGGAGGCTGTGTTGTTGTTAGCACAAAAAAAGCAGCTTTGATTGAAACGGTTGGAGATAGGGGGATTCTGATTGATGGCGAACCCGGACAGTCTTCATACAACGAAGCTTTTGTAAATTCCGTCGATCAACTACTTAGCGACGACACATACTTTTATGAAATTTCAGAGAAGGCCAAGGCTTGGGCACTAAAAGAATGTGGATGGAAGACTATTGCCCAAAATCTATGCGAAAAGATCTTTGCACTTCTACAGGATTCCAACTGAATCTTAATATTGTCTACGAACTTAGCAAAAAGCGTAATAATAAAAAAATAAGTTTTTTAATCAATGTGATTTAGCTTTGATACTTCTTCTCTCAGTGCCTTCAATTGGGATATCTTCTCCTCGTTTGAAGATTCAACTTTACGTTCTTCAATCTCGCAGTAGCGCTCAATTGCAGTAGCTGCATCAGCGCGACGATTCAGGCGCTTATATAGAGTTGCAAGATTAAAGAAA
>JAAZON010000396.1 GCA_012797725.1 SAR324 cluster bacterium
AAGATTGCTTTAAATATGCCATCCGTCTTTTATTTGAACAAGCTTTCGGCTTGATTCAATGACATGATAACCGAGAATATTCGAGAAAGACTATATATTATTTCAGCCCCTGAATGCTCAATATTTGCCCTTAAGGCCTGACGTAGCGCTGGTTGATTAAGCGATACGCTTAGGCTCAGAGCTATTTGACGAAGCGCGTCATTAAAAAGTTCAACTTCCGCATGAGTACAAACCCGTGAAAGCAAAAACGGATATTGCGCTCTATAAAGTCCAAGCCTCGGAAGTATTGTGGCATCACAAGCACTGCATAATCCTTCTTTCTCACTTTTTAAGGGTTCCACTTCGATTTTTCTAATTCTTTCCACCAAGGATTTCAAGAACCATACTAAATTCTCTCTTTCAAAGAATCTAGGTACGAAGAGATCTAGCTCATCTGCCTGGAGTGGGCTACCTAAATAAAGCATCAAAGACCACAAATCATCATCAGATGCTTGGGTGATATATGCTGGAGCTATGAAGCTCTCACTGCCAGATGACCAATTAGGATCGGGAGTTCTCAGAATGCGCTTGGATTGCTTATATATTGCCTTCTTAAAAACTTCTTGAAAACAATCTTTGGGTAAAGAAGTGCTTGCTAGCCAAACGAACACTTGATCATTGCCTGCTGCAGCTATCGCATTTAAAAGGTAAGAAACAGCATCCGATGCTGGCGTAGCCTCCGTTTCACGATGTTCAAGAAGCAAATGTCTATAAGCCTCAAGAACTCCACCCTCTGGAAGCTTCCGCTCTCCAACATATAGAGAACAATGAATACCTTGAGATCTCATCACTAGATATTGCTCAAAGGCCAAAGATGCCACACGAACAAACGCCATTGGAGATGAACAAGAAAGATATGTTGGAAGAATTATGGATGAAGATTCAACAGTAGGCAGTTCAATTATTCTCTTGAAGGCAGCTTCATCGAAATAATTAGGTAAAAACTCAAGAACTAGAAAATTACCATCACGCTTTAGAGACAGCTCTTCGAAACTTGAAAGATTCAACAACAAGTTTTCAGCAATAATGCCGGGACTCAAGTTGACTTCGGAGGATAAAGACACACAGAAATCAGATGAAAAATGACCATTTTCCTTGGCAATTAATGGCCTAAAGGTACAGGGGCTTTTCACTCCTGGCCACAATCTCTCAGCAATAGCCTCAAGTTCTTTATTTAATGTAACCTTAGTTAGCATCGTCCACTACAACATTCCCTGTCTCATCAGGAAGTAATCCTTTTCTCCTTAGAGCTGCACTAAACTCCATCCTTTTCTCAGGATCCTCTTCCACTGCCTCACCTAACAAAAGCGCTTCCTCGGAAAATCCTCTAAGAGAGGTTGCTGAACGAAGCTTCCTTATATCTTGAGATATGCTTTCTCGCTGTTCTTTACTCAGACTTGCTGCCCTGAATAAGGCCGGCTCAGGCTCTTCCTCAGAATAATACACGAAAATACGAAGCGCAGTTGAAAACAACAATTCTGACTGTCTTTTCTTTAAAGGCCTTGCAAGCCTTAGAAGAGCGCTTCTTGTATCTTCGATCTTGTCAGGGGCAACACATGGGAGAGCTTTGAGAATTCCACAACGATCCAACAAACTGAATACATCGCTCGGACTTTTTTCACTCAGAGCTTTCTTCAATTCACTTAAAATCCTAAACCAGGAAATAGATTGCAAAGACTGATGACTAATAGAATCCTTTAACGCCTCAAGTGTAGACGACTCAATTTCTCCACCTATTCGTGCTGCATAACGGCAGGCTCTAAAGACGCGAGTCGGATCGTCGACAAAACTTTTCTCATGTAAAATACGAATCAACCTCGACTCTAAATCTTCCAATCCGTTAAAGTAGTTTAAAACCTTTGCTTTTAGTAACGTGTCAAGACAGCCTTCGGATTGCAGAATCGCAACCAAATCGCCCAATCTAATAGCCAGAGAATTGATAGTAAAATCACGCCTCTTTAAGTCATCATGAATACTTGCTGGCTTAATCTTAGGCAATGCACCTGGACACACATAAATTTCCGTTCGTGCCGTTGCAATGTCAAACTCTGGTATCAAATGAAAAGCTTCCGGGGCTTCGACTTTAAAAGTCAAGAATGCTGGGTGCTTTCTAAGTTTACCCTTCAATGCTTTGGCGGCATGGATTGCAAAAGCTTCGGCGTCCTTTTCAAGCACAAAATCAATATCCGGCTTATTTGATTGAAGCGAATCTAATAGGATGTCTCTAATAAAGCCACCAACCACATAAACTTCCCGGCTATTCTTTGACGCTAGAGAATCCAATGTTTGTAAAAAATCAAGTTGAAGTGGACTAACTGATTTTTGCCCGACCGAAGAAGGCTTTTCACTCACTTGTCGTCTCCTTCTTCAAAAAATCCTCAATACCAGATGCAATGCCTCTTGCTACCTGTTTCCGATATTCAGCGTCCGCTAACAAGCTACCGTCTTTTGCATTGTCTATATATCCCATCTCTATCAGCACACAAGGCATATGGGCTCCTACCAGCACATAGAATGGGCCTTTGTGTATTCCCAAATCTGCCATTGGATGGCCAACTTCTCGAAGCTGCGTTAAAATCTTTTCATGCACGGAATCTGCAAGCTTCTTCGATCCTTCTGCTTTTCCAGATTGTATTAGATCGCTCACAATAAACCGAAGATCCCCGGGACTTGAGTCTTCATCTAAGGTTGCGTTCTCCCTGGCTGCAAGTTTTAGTGCCGCTTCATTGTTTGAATTGTCCAGAACATATGTCTCTAGGCCTGAATTATGTGAACCAACAGAGGCATTCGCGTGGAGACTGACATAAACTGCCGCATTTGAAGAATTTGCCAAAGCAGCTCTTTCAGCAAGCGGCACAAAAACATCACTTTCTCTCGTCAGGACAATCTCAAATCCCTTCTGGGTCAAAAATTCTTCCACTTCCAATGCAACACTTAAGACCACATCTTTCTCAAAAAGATTGCCAATTCCAACTGCCCCTCGATCTTCCCCTCCATGTCCCGGATCTATTACAATGCGAGGACCCTTCCCCTCTTCGCTCTCATTTTGAATCTCATCCGATTCTGTCGTCCCAGCATTAGTCTTTCCATTTTGCTCCAAAGACTTCTTTTCGAGTCGTTCTCTTGCAACTGATGCCATGTCACTTTTTGGGTAATCTGTCAAAATTTTCTGATAGGATATCATAGCGTCGGCATCCCCTCGTTTTGACTTTAAGTCTCCTTTCATAAGAAGAGCATCATCTGCAATATCACTTTCTGGATAAACACTAGCTATTTCTTCTAGACCACTCAAAGCCAGATTCATTGTCTCTTCTTCCAGATAAGCATCAGCAATGCAAGCTGAAAGTATTGCCCCATAATAAAGGGCTACTGGCGCATTTTTTGACTTCTTTTTTTTACCTGCATAACTAAGAAGTTCAGCAGTTAGAGCTTTCCACTCATCCACTCGTATGACTTCTGGATCCGTATTACGAAGTGACAAATAGCGCTGTTTTAAACTATCAAAATCAGGATCAACCGAAGAAGGAATTGATAAGCTCGGAACTAAAATGCATGAAATAAAAAAAACCATCAATTGGACTTTATTGCAGGATCTCATTTGACTCCTCCTCGTCCAGAAGCTCTGTTCGCAAGGTATGCAACAAATTAAGCGCATCGATTGGGGTCATGTGCGAAATATCAATATCTTTAATTCTTTCCATCATGATAGATAATTGCTTCAACATGGAATTTTGTTCTTCAGCAGTTCCCGAGTGTGTATCTTCTTCCTCAAGAAAGATGGGAGCATCAAACAAATTTTGCTGGACTGGATTGAGTGTTCCACCCTGCTCGCTTCTCTGGTGTTGAATAATTTCCCTCGAACGCTTTATTAGTGCAAGTGGGAGCCCTGCAAGTTTCGCAACTTCAATGCCATAAGATTTACTCGCTGCCCCGTCGCAAATATGGTGAGTGAAAATTATATGCCCATCTTTTTCCACCGATCCTACGGAGAGATTTTTAACTGTTGAATATAATTCCTCCAAGATCGTAAGCTCATGAAAGTGGGTTGCAAAAAGAGTCCGGCATTTGACCCGAAGCACCAACCATTCAAGGATTGCTTGAGCCAATGCCAGTCCATCCGCTGTAGCGGTACCTCGTCCAATTTCATCAATAACCACTAAGGAGTGTTCGGTCGCATTCTTCACAATAGCAGCAGCCTCTCGCATTTCCACCATAAAAGTGGAATCTCCTTCTACCATATTATCTGACGCACCTATTCTCGAAAAAATCCGATCAACAAGTCCAATGCGAGCACGTCTAGCCGGCACAAAAGAACCTATCTGAGCCATTATTACTATAAGGGCATTCTGCCTCAAAAACGTAGACTTTCCACCCATGTTCGGGCCGGTAAGTACAACACATCGAGCAGATTCATCAGATAGCCCAAGTGTGTTCGGGATAAAATCAGGCCCAAGCAATTTTCCCAAAACAGGATGCCGGCCTTCTTGTATATTCAATTCTCCCGTTTCCAGAATTTCAGGTTCAATATAGGCTTCACGCTCAGCAACCTCCGCGAGCGCTACTAGAGTATCGGCAGTTGCCAATAATGTCCCTATTTGCCGAACTACCTCAGAATAATTCCGAATTTGATCTCGAAGTTGGTTGTATAAATCCTTTTGCAATCTGATTTCTTTACTTTCTGCACTTAATATTTCATGCTCACGCATTCTAAGGTCTTCTGTGGTAAAACGCTCTCCGTTAACAGTTGTTTGCTTTCGAATATAATGCGGCGGCACTTTATGGAGGTTTGCTTTTGTCACCTCAATGAAAAACCCAAATGCCTGCGTAAATCGAAGCTTGAGTGATTGAATCCCCGTTTTCTCCCTCTCTTCCTCTTCAAGGGACGCAATCCACTGTCGACCATGAGATCTCAATCCTCTTAACCGATCCAGCTCTTCATTGTAACCTTCTCGTAAAATCTCTCCCTCGTTAAAAGATGGAGAGGGATGTTCTACCAGCGCTGACTTTAAAATCTCAACAAATTGGGATGGATACTCTAGCCTAGAGTTCAGCTCGCTAATTAGAGAGCCACTTCCATCATGCGCCATTTTCTCGCATTCTTTGAAAATTTCCTTTAGATCAGGGATCCGTAAGAACGAATCTCGCAATGCAGCAAGTTCGTTTGGTGCGACAACTCCTAAGGCTATGCGAGCAGCGATACGCTCACAGTCCGGGAAAAACTTCAAAATTTCCCGAAAGGAATTTCTAAGAGAAGGAACTTTCAGAAGCAGTCTTACTGAAGATAGTCTTTCCTCTATTTTTCTTGCTGATTTCAAAGGTGCACTTAACCAACGTCGAAGAAGCCTAGAGCCTTCTGGAGAAACAGTTGAGTCTAAAACGCCATATAGACTGTATTCTTTATTAAAATCTCGATTATTTCTAAGAATCTCCAAACTATCACGAGTGGTTGCATCAATATTTAGGACATCCTCATAAGTTCTCTGATATATGTCACGGAACTGAACTCCTAAACCGACCGTAGTTTCATCTACATATTGGGCAAGTAAGCGCACTGCGTGCCTTGTCGATGGCGCAAGGTTTCCATAATTCACTATGCTCGACAGACTTTCATCAATGCTAGTGCCAAGAGCAACTTCATTGCGAAATTTCACTCTATTAGATCCGATTTGTTCTGAGATTTCCCGAACCCACTGCACACGCCTATCGATCTTCTTTTGGCCTAGACTAGACGGAAGTACGACTTCAGCAGCAGAAAGACGCTGAAGCTCAAGAGCTATCTCTCCCACTGCGACATCTTCTAAAACTTCGATAATCCCAGACTGGACTGTTGTAGCAGCGATAGAAAAACCCTTTCCAGTTCCAGAATAAACTGCCGCAACCATATTGTCAGTTGTCTCGCTTTTTACAGACCCAAGAAGTCGAATCCCTGGGGTTATTATTCGTTCAAGAAAGCGATCAACCGCAACTCCACTCTTAACAGGACCTTCCGCCTGCGAGACTATTGCCACCGAATAACCAGCATCAATCAAGCGCTCTGCATAAGAATCGACTACAGCAAGTGGAACACCGCACATTGGAATCGGATCAACACTCTTTTTATCTCGACTGGTGAGAG
>JAAZON010000397.1 GCA_012797725.1 SAR324 cluster bacterium
CCGAAGTGGCCGGTACTCGATTCCAACCCTTCCCAGACTCTCAGGTTTATGTGTCTTTATAGTATGAAAAACAAGGGCTGCAACATCGGCATATTCATGAATATTGAGCTTTGAAAATAGAAAACTCACGCCAACATACTCTTTCAAGATTAAGTAAAATATTAGATGAAGAAATAGAAAGCTTTAAGAATCGCCCACTTAATCAGATCCCTTACGTCATTCTTGATGCAAGATATGAAAGAGTTCGACACAAGGGCTGCGTTAGGGATGTGGCGGTATTGGTTGCTACTGGCATTAACTTACAAGGCAAGAGAGAGGTGCTGGGATTCTCTGTTTCACTTTCCGAAGCGGAGGTTCATTGGAGAGAGTTTTTACAAAGCCTAACCAAGCGAGGTCTCCACGGGGTTGAGTACATAGTAAGTGATGATCATGAAGGACTTAAGGCGGCTAGAAAAGCTGTATTTCCCAATGTTGTATGGCAAAGATGTCAGTTTCATTTTGCTCAAAATGCGCAAAGTTATTCACCAAAACGTGCACTTAAAAAACCTATTGCTGAAGCTGTAAGAGATATCTTTAACTGCCCTTCTGTGGATGATGCCTTATCAATGAAGGAGAAGGTAATCAAAAAATTTGAAGACTCCGCTCCTTTGTTTGTTAAATGGCTCGATATCAATATTGAAGAATGCTTTTCAGTCTACTCTTTACCAAGAAGCTTTCATGTTAAACTTCGAACTGTTAACTCACTTGAAAATCTTAACAGAGAAATAAAACGAAGGACGTTCCTAGCGAGCATATTTCCAAACGAACAAGCATGTTCAAGACTCGTTGGTGCCATACTTATGGAAATACATGAAACTTGGATCTCAGACCCCTTACACTATTTGTATATGCCCGATAGAGAAGAACTTATTAAAAATAATAAAATTTACAGAAGAAATGTTGCTTAGCCTTCCCGAAATATCATTCCTCAGGGCGTCCTTTAGTGTCACGAGATGAAGGAGGTCATAGAGCTGCTCCAGCGGCTCGGAAAAACGCTCATAAAGCCGTATGGCAATGTTAAAGAAGAGATGATTATCTAGGAGCTTTAATGAGGTGAGTTGGGCAAGTTCTCGTGCAATCGAAAGCTTTCCCGCACCTGGTGGACCATAAAGAACGACAAGTCTCATCGGATCCGATCTCCCAAAACTCTGTCAGCCATTGTCGCCTCCCGAGAGTGCGTTCTATCTTCCGCACTTGCTGCGGAGGAGCAAATTTTCGATCCACTGCGAAATCGAGTGTTGATACTCAGGCGTTCGAGGAGCTTTCTCGAATCCCCATTCTCCACACTCCGCTCGTAATCAACATGTCCAAGCCAGCCGAGAGTCGGGGCGCTTCCTAAAAGAATAGCTAAAATTTTTTTGAGGGAAAAGCGATATTCACATGTTTCCTAAAGGAGATGCAACGCTTGTGCTAGGAAAAAATGAAATTTTACATATGGGCACTTAGAGATTGTCCATTCGATTCAATATGTTATCTCGATTATACAGTGTGGATGTTCATGCGTAAATCCAGGCTTCTCAGGCACCCTTTTTTAAGTACCGTCATTTACGCCAAAGAAGATTGCATTAGCCACCATCTGAAACTTCCTTAAATAAGTAAAGCCAATTACAAGGAACTTGACTTTATGGCGTTCGAAACATTGAAGTAAGTCTAAGAAGTTTTGGTCC
>JAAZON010000398.1 GCA_012797725.1 SAR324 cluster bacterium
ACTGTTCGTGAAAGACAAACCGTTCTGGACTACATCGAGTATGTGAAGTCCAGAAGGAGTAAAAATTATGATAAAAGCCCAAAAAAGGGCTAGGCAGGTTTTGCGCAAGTACAACCTGACTACTGCCCCAATTAATTTACAGACAATTATTAACGGCGAAGAGCTGATGCTTGATAGTTGGTTATTTCATGGGAGGGTAAAGGAAGTCTATCTTGGAGACAGCATCGGCATTAATAAAAATGAGTGTCCCAAGAAACAACGCGAGCTGATTGCACACGCTTTAGGACATCATTTTTTACACCAAGGGAATCACCTTTATTTTGAAAGTCGGGACCAATTTACCGCCTTTAAGCAAGAGCATGAGGCACAATGTTTTGCTGCAGAACTTCTCATGCCAAAGACAGAGTTGAAAAAGGTCAAACATCTTTCGAATGAAGAGATCGCCAACTATTTTTTTGTACCAGAGGATTTTACTCAATATGGAATGAACGTTGTTTTAAAGGGGGGCTTATGCCACTAGCAATGCTTATTTTTATGGATGAATCCGGGGACACCGGATTCAAGCTGAAGACCGCCTCCAGTAGGTATTTTGTATTAACAATTGTTATTTTTGATAACCTTGAAAGTGCGGCAGAAGCAAATGAAGCGATCAACGAACTACATAAAGAACTCAAGTTTCCCGATAGCAAAGAATTTAAATTTAGTACCGGCACATCGAATAAGTATAAGAACGTGTTTCTTAGCAAACTCTCAAAGTATGACTTTCGATATCGAACAATAGTTATCGATAAAGAAAAACTGACACAGCGTGAGCCCGGTAATCCGGAGGAAAGTTTATATATGTTGGTTACAGACCAGTTGTTTCTCAGAGCACAAGGCAGAGTTAAAAACGCCTCACTTTTTGTTGATAGAACAGCGCAGTCAAAAGCCTTTATTCAAAAATTTAACCGTTATCTGAAGAAAAAGTTAAACACTGATATGAATAAACTCATTGGTGAAATTCGACACAAGGACTCCAAAAGCAACAACCTCTTGCAGTTGGCCGATATGGTGTGTGGAGCAATTTACAGAAAATACAACAAAAAAGACGATTCGTTTTATAAACTAATCAGGAAGCGGGAAGAAGATTTGTGGAAGCCCTACTAAAAAAAGCGACCTCTGTGGCTAAGTTGAATCACTATAGCTAGTGTCAACAGTTCCCTAAAAGTAAGGTACCTTCACCACAAAGGTCATTCGGTATTGTTAATATACCAAACTCACCGCCCAGAGTCAATGCCGTTAGGTAAGAATCAGGTAAGCCACGAGCAATAACCCTGAGAATAGAATGCCCCCTACAACCCACCCAGAATAATTAGGTTTACTACGACGAGTCTCTATTGCGGAGTACATAAATGGCTGTTTCTTCTCCTGTCGAAAAAATGTTGGCATATTTTTATCATAGCAAATCCGGGGTAATTGATCAGTAATGTACACAAGCTTCCTAATAATTTACATAAGTGGACAAATTTACTCACAAAGTTTATTGAGGTAAATCACCAGTTTCTGTACCTTTGTTTATAAAGATGACAGAAACTGCTGCTCAAGCATCAAAAAATGGAGGAAACAACCTTATACTTACCAACTCCTTAATGACCAAACAGGAGCTCGATAGGTTTAAGGAAATTGTTCGTAAGGATTATGGGGTCGCACTAACCGACGAGCAAGCCTTTGAGCAAGCCACTGCATTGCTAAATCTTTTCGATTACGTAATCGAGTCACGACTTGATTCAAGGCGAAATAGAGTTAATATGAACAACAACCAGAAGTAAGATTATTCTTACATTCCGGTAAAATCAGTTTGACAGTCACTATAGTTATGAATACCTGTTTTATTTACTGCAGAAAATCATCAGAAGACAAGGACCGACAAATCCTCTCACTCAACGATCAGGAAAATATATGTACAGAATTAGCCCAAGATAAGGGATTCGTTATTCTCGGTGTATACAAAGAGAGCAAATCAGCCAAAAGGCCAGACAAAAGACCTGAATTCAAGTCAATGATAAAGAGACTAGCCAATGGTGAGGCTAGTCATGTTGTATGTTGGAAAGCTGATCGCCTCTGCAGAAATGCAAAAGAAGGTGGCACACTCATCGATAAAGTTGATTACGATGGCATGCAGATTATCACTCCAACAATGGATTATGATCGCAACAATTCCACATTTCTTTTCATTGAATTCGGCATGGCCACCAAGTTTAGTAAAGATCTCTCAGACAACGTAAAGCGCGGAATGAATACCAAGTTGCAGATGGGTTGGCAACCTTCAAAGGCTCCTATGGGATATCTTAACGACAAGATAAATCCCAAGGGGCAAAAAGAAATTTCGCCAGATCCAGAACGCTTTGATTTATGTCGTAAGTGGTGGGAGATAATGCTGACCGGCACTGAGACTGTAGAAAGCTCACTCGAAAAAATTACCGGATTAGGCCTCCGAAGCACACGTACTGGTAAAGCTATTAGTAAAACTGAGGCATTTCGCTTTTTTAGAAGAGTCTTTTACACAGGCTTATTTGACTACAAGGGCGAGAGATACGAAGGTAAGCATCTACCGATGGTAAGTATCGCTGAGTTTAATAGAGTGCAAGAAATTATCGATGGCAGAAAAAAGGTTATCCAAAATAAAAATGACTTCTACTTTATGCGAATTTTGAAATGTGGCGAGTGTGGTTCTGCTATCACTTGCGAGACTCATACCAAGCGATACAAAAATGGGACTTTTCAAACTTTTACATATGCTCGATGTACCAAGAAAACTAAAAACTGTAGTCAGCCTTTTCTTAATGCAAATGAACTAGAAACACAAGTCAGAGCATTTATAGAGGGGTTGGAAATATCACCGGACTTGGTCACATGGATTAAAGACAATATTAAACGCCGGAATGAGAAAGAATTTGAGTTTGAAAAAGCACAAAAAGGCAAGCTCACTAAACGCCTTGACGGTATGTTGACTGAAAAGAAGAACCTCTATGGAATGAAGATAGAAGGCTTAATTAGCGAGGAAGATTATCAGAAAGAAAAGGCTCGTCTGTTGGTAGAAGAAAAACAAATTAACAAAGGTATTACTACTGATGGCATAGCCTCATGGACACAAACAATGGAAGAGGCGCTTTATTTTGCATCTAAACTTACGCTCTTATTTGATGCAGCAAAACAGGACCCCGAAGCTCAAAGAATGATCCTAAGGATACTTGGCTCGAACCTAGAGCTAAAAGACAAAATAGTACGAATTGACGGGAAAAAAGCCTTTGTCTTCTTCAAACAGATAGAAAAATTACAAAAAGGCGAAACTGATCGGCTCGAACCCAATAATGGATTGATAAATCGGGATAATCAGGCTTTATTGCCTTCTCATTCCCCTATGGAGCGGGTGAAGGGAATCGGACCCTCTGTCTTCTCCTTGGCAAGGAGACGTGTTACCGGTACACCACACCCGCAGATTAGCTATTAGTCGTTAGCTTTTAGCTAATAGCTTTTAATAAAAAAATTATTCTAATTGCTAAT
>JAAZON010000399.1 GCA_012797725.1 SAR324 cluster bacterium
CATTCAGTTCCCATTGTTTTTGAGGTTTCAGATAGAATTGTTATCATGAGACAAGGACAGATTGCTGGAGAGCTGAGAACGGCTCATGCGAAACATGAGGATATCGTCTCTCTTATGGTTGGCGTAGGAGAAGGCTTCGGAAAAGAAGCAGAGAAATGAAAAAACTCATTGGAATGATTCACCTTGGAGCTCTGCCCGGTTCACCTGGAAACGAACTTGAGGTGGAATTTCTTGAGGCAAACGCGCTTGAGGATCTTGCTGTCCTGGAAAAGGCATGTTTTGATGCTGCGATAGTAGAGAATATCTCTGACGAGCCTTTTAGAGTAAATTCTATTGAACTGGAGACGTATTCAACCTATGTAGCGATACTCAGGACCATTATCAAGAAGGCAAGAATAAAGATTGGGGTTAGTATTCAGATGAATCTCTGGAAAGAGATGATCGCGGCTTCAAAAGCAACTGGAGCATCCTTTGTAAGGATTGCTGCCTTTACGGAAGAGAGAATATGTGCCGAGGGGAAAATAGGGCCAGTGGCTGCCGGTGCCCTAAGATATAGAAGAGCAATCAATTCGAAGGTGCTGATTGCCGCTGATGTTCAGGTGAAGCACTCTTTTTCTGTCATACCTGAGGATCATTCAGATTACTTCGCACAAATGGCGGACAGATTCGCCGATTATGTGGTTATAACAAGTTCGTCCACAGGAAAAGCAGTTGATATTGAGTATCTTTCAAGGATGAGAAAGATCTTGAAGAAGCCAATTTGGGTAGGGAGCGGTGTTTCCGAAGAAAACATCATAGATATCCTAAGAATTGCTGATGGCGTCATAGTAGGTACTTCGATAAAAAAAGATGGGCAAACGACAAACCCCGTAGACATAGATCGGGCTTCGAGAATTATCGAAGCAGCTAGAGGTGTTGGGATTCACGACAGTTGAAATCGCATCTAACAAATGGCATTGCTACAGTTCCTCTATCTACTTAGCAGATAGAATTTGGGAACTCTCTGAAACAGTAGTCGCCAATTCCGAAAAGAGCGCAAGAAAAGACAGAGAGGGCTGAAACAGACTACTCGAGAGTTTACAGTAATACTACTGAGTGAACGTTTGCTAATGGCAAAGCTGAATCACAAGGGCGAGCAACAAGAGACTTTCCTCAATCGGTATGGCTTCATCTAAGAACGTCTATAAATCTCATTAATTGGGCTTCTTAAAATATCGGAGAGGCAGCATTCTAACTTTCATTTCCGTTTCTTGCTATATTGGCTTTTCTCAGGACTTTATCTGACATACCAATCTCCAATCGCGGAGAAAATGCGAGCTGACTTGATCCAGAAAATCGAGTATGCTTCTTTCCATGGAAAAAACCAAGTGATTCTTCATTATGGTCGTGCAACATGCATCTCCTTTTATTGTCGATCACTTTCTCCTAAGGATGGCAAAGTGCTATAATCTCATTGCATGGGGGTGTCCCCGTGGGCGGAGCAGGCAAAGGGCTCCGCTTAACCTTTCTTTTCTGTCCTTAGGAATATCCTCACAGATTTTTTGTCTTCGATTTCTCGTTTACTGTGAAAAATGGAGTCTGATCTAATTTGCTATCAAAGATTCGAACAAGGCAGACATTACTCTGCATTGGACGTTAAAGAGAACACCAAAGGAATTGTGCTGCTTGAGATGGAGGCAGGATTTGTTCGGAGGGTATTCAAGGAGGGCTCATCCGTCGCCGGGCAATTATTAGCACGAATTAAGCGCTCTCAATAGGGCTGAACTCTCAGAAGGACGCCACTTTCGTTGAGGTGAAGGATTCGCCATACGCCAATTTCATTGTTGTACGCGAAGAAGACGTTGACAGTGGATGGATTGAAAGCCTCTCAGGATAATAACCGGTGACAAAGTCAGGGAGTTCATTGTGGAGAAGTTTGAAGGTTCGATTGCCCCGACTTTCCAGAGCAAAATGTAGCTTTCTCAAAAGAGGGACGATGCTCGCTTTTGTTTTAGAATATGCTTCATGCAATATCGCCTCTCAAAGAGATCCTGATTAGATGTCACCAATACAGGTTCGGACCCATTTTTTTGAGACTTCCAAAACGGTAGAAAGATGGTTGAAAGATTTCGTAATCCATTTACGATCTTTCTCTCAATGGAGGGTCCCCTTCCTCCCAGCGTAAACGCAGTTCAGAAAATGCTGAGGAGAAACGGGGAAACGACTATCCCGTTTAAGAGTAGTCGATAAGCAATGTATAGCAAAGATTTGCTTTCAGAGTCTTCTTCGTCCAGTCCGTCAGCACAAATTAACTGGCCGCAGTCGAAAAATTGAAGAGGCCGGCTTCACTTAAGCGATCTATTTTAGTCTCCATACTCACAGGTTCTGGGTCTAAATACTCTTCCGAACTCGACAATCGTTCGGCCAAAGTCATCAATGTCTCCATTGACTCGTTTGAGAGGCTCTACAGAATAGCTCAACGGAAGTTCTCTTCTTCTATCTCTTTCAACTTGCCAAAAGCGTCACTAAGAAATTTCTGTCTGTCTTCGGGAAAGCCTTCGGTGAAACTAGCATTCAACCAGCGATCCAACATGTCTATGGCTTCTTGAGGGGCCAGTTTCCAGCCTCCCATTGTAAGAACATTGGCGTTATTTATTACCTTTGCCATCTTTGCAGCGTAACTGCCTTCGACAACGGCAGCATAAATTCCCTTGAACTTATTGGCTACAATTGCCATTCCCATTCCTGTACCGCAGCAGAGAATTCCCCTATCGAACTCCCCTGATTGAACCTTTCTTGCAACTTTTGGCGCGACTTCAAAGTAAGGCTGGAAATCTTC
>JAAZON010000400.1 GCA_012797725.1 SAR324 cluster bacterium
ACCATGATTGGAATTCCAATAATCAACCAACCCCAAGTCGCAATTCTTTGTATTGGAGCAATTACAAAACGTCCTGTTGTGATTGACGATATGATTGCTATTCGAGAGCTTTGTCATCTCACCCTTTCCTACGACCACAGAATTATTGATGGCCTTCTTGCAGCCCAGTTTCTGAAATACATCAAGGAATATCTGGAAGCCTGGAAGGGTTATTAAAGCCCCTAGTATATTTTTGCCTACTATTGGGACACCCACGCCCCGCAATCTGCTTAAAGGATAAGGGCACTTAGACTCAGTTCTTTCCGCTCTCTGCAGCTTGCTTGACGGCTGTCGGCTGTCTGAGTCTGCTTTTTCTGCCTTGCTGATTCAGCAGTCTGTCTAACTGATGCCGAAAACAGCCTTTCTGACTCCGCTAACTGAAATTAAAAGAACCAACATTAAGCCTCTGATCATAACCCATTGACATCCCTCGCTATAAAGCTGATGAAAACAACCATTCTTTTTCAGTTATTCTAGAGCAGCTCATAAGTCTTTGCGCTACCCGCTTATGTCTTCCTGCATCTAACTCATTATTGATCAGAACAGTATCTATAACTTCATAAATAGAGACTCTCTAAACATGGTCATTTATAAAATAAAGTCCGAGTCAAACTTAGATCAAAATATTGTTGGTGCATTTCTACTGCCTAATTTTAGAGATGCAAAGCTAAGTTTTGATCGTTCTGACTTTCCTCTCATTAGCGACCAGATTCTTGCTCTTTCTGAGGCCAGCTCTTTCGCAGAAGCAGCGATGCTTCTAGACTCACTCAAAAGCATAGGACCTTTTGAAAAGGGAATGAGAGTATTACCGAAAGGCTGCTGGACTGACAGCCCTGATGAATTTTTTGGAGAAATAACAGGTTTTGTTCCAGTGAACAGTACCTCTAAGAACAAGCTTAGCTTTTTGGCTCAGCTTTCTATTCCTTTGTCTAAAGCCGCTAAGTCAGTAGAAAGTTATAACATTGATTACATCCCCCTCCATGAAATTAGACCGGCTAATAGCTTTCCAAGAAGCGCTTATCCTCAATTTAGCGACGAGGTATTTTCGATGCCTTTTGAAGAAAGAGTAATTTACACACGAGACATCATTCAGCTTCGACATTTAAAACTGGGCATGAATGCCTTAGTATGCCGGAATGATGGAACCCCATTTTCTGAAGCTATACCAGGGAGGATTATTGCTTTTATTCCAGATCGCTTCATTGGTGACTCCTTTAGTTTCTCTGCCCTGCTAACTCACAATGAAAGGTATTGTTTGGCCTATGCAATTCAACATTTGCAGGTTCAATAGTACTCAATAAATTCAGCTTTCCTCATAAACTCCATGCCCTTATTGATCCGTATCTCTTTAATTGAGATAAAGGTCTTATGCGAGTTATTGCGGGAAGCGCCAAGGGGAAAGTTTTAAAGTCAGTGCCTGGAGATAGTACTAGACCAATATCCGATCGAGTAAAGACTGCTTTCTTTGATACTATTAGGCCTGAGCTTTCCAACATGAAGGTTCTTGATTTATTCGCAGGAACTGGAAGCGTAGGAATTGAAGCGCTAAGTCAAGGTGCAGAGCATGCAGTATTTGTTGAGTTGAATAAAAAGGCAATTAGAATCATTGAAGACAATCTTTCCAGCACAGGACTTAAATGCAAAGCCCTCGTCTTAAATCAAGATGCTTTTCTGTTCTTAAAGAACAACAAGAGAGTCTTTGATTTGATATATGTGGCTCCCCCACAATATCAGGCTTTATGGCAGATGGCGCTTCATCATATTGCCGAGCGACCCAATCTTGTTTCCGAAGGCGGTCTGGTAGTAGCTCAAATCGATCCCAAAGAATACGAGGAATTGTTCTTAGAAGATTTTAGAGAAGAACGGCAAAAAAAATATGGGAACACTTTATTAGTATTTTATCGAAAGTGTTCAATGCATTAGCAGGACAATGCTGTGGATAGTCCTTCGCCATTTGCTTAGCGACAAGATGGCGCTATATTTAAACATGTGAATTTATTTAGCCGCTCTTAAATTTGCGGAAATGGCGTCTATCCGTAGAATTGAATTGACTAAGCTCTATCACAGCAATTCCAAACATTAAAAATAGAGTCTAGTGGATCAATTAGCACTAATGGGAAAATTAACATGAACACTCTCCTAGATCCCCCACGTGATTACAGCCCAATCAAGAGTTTAGAAGACCCTCGCATGCCATCCTATCAGCTTGAAGAGATAAAGGAGTTAAGTGCATTGCTCGGTACAACTAAAAATAGACTCTCCTCATTGCAAAACTTACGAAGCCTTCATTCAATAGCAGCACTTAAAACAATTCTTTCTTGTATCACGAAGATGAATCGCTGGCAGGATCGTGCCATTTTCAGCAATTCATCTGATGATAGCACCTTTGGGCTTTTGGAGAGAATCTTAGAACATACTGAACTTCTCAGTTTGAATTTCAAAGAATCTGCACATACCTACAAACTCAGAGAACTTGATAGTCTTGGCGCTGGCTTAAAACAGATCAATACAATTCTTGATGGAATCGAACACTTTGAACAAGAGGGTCCCAAGCAGGAGAATCTCTATAATTTCATATCAGCTGGAGAGCAAGCCGTTCAAAGATCTCCTTTTTTGCAATCGTTGTTGCGTGACCATATTTTCGAAATAGTCCCTGGAGGGTTGAAGTTAAACTTACGCGCTGTTTATGGGGGTAGCATATTTTTTGAAGCTCCATATACGGAAAAGGAACGTTGGGAAATCTTAAGGCATGTCGCGCCTTATTTAACTCAAAAATCTCTGTCTGAAGTCATAAGACGCGAGAAATCCGAGAGCTTAAAACTGCGCTTAATGGAATTCCAACTAGGAATCGATGAAAGGATCTTTTTGAAAGAAAAGGATCCTTTGAGACTAAAGCAATTCGAGGTCACAGAGAATAATTGGAGACTATTTAACGAATTGAACGA
>JAAZON010000401.1 GCA_012797725.1 SAR324 cluster bacterium
AGGATGGAGCTATTTTTATATCGATTGATGATAATGAGGTACATCATTTGCGCCAAATAATGAATGAGATATTTGGTGATGAAAATTTTGTTGCGTGTATTTCAGTGAAAATGTCTGAATCAACCGGTGTGAAAATGGCACATGTTGAAAGAAGGTTACCGAAATTAAAAGAATACTTACTATTCTACAAAAGACCAAATTTATCAATAAAACCAATCTCAATCCCAAAAGATGTTTGGGATAATGAATATAAGGTTTTCCTTTGTAATCTCTCACAAAATGATTCAGAGAGAATAAAAGAGATAAGAGACAATGAAGATAGAACGGAAGCTGATGTTATAGAGGTTGATACCATCTTATCAAAAGTTGGATTTAAACCAGTAGGTGATTGTTACAAGGAAAATAGTATAACTGATGAACAAAAGAAATTGGAGTTTAATTACACAAATGCATGGAGAATTGTAAGAACAGTATCTGTGAATGGTGGTGCAAAATCAATTGCTGATAATAAGCGTCAAAAATGTAAAGCCCCATTGTTTTCAATTGAAACCCCAGATAAAAAAATGTACTTTATAAAGAATGAATACTCCACAGATAAAGAAAATCCAAGAATTAAAGTAATTTTTGCTGATGACTATTTGACATTTAATCCAGGTGATTTCTGGCAAGATATAAAAACTACAGGATTGGGTGACGAAGGTGAAGTGGATTTTCGAAATGGTAAAAAACCAATACGACTTATAAAGCGGGCATTAGAACTGACAACGAATAATCAAGATATTGTACTAGATTTCTTTGCGGGGTCAGCATCAACTGCACATGCAATTTTCGAAAATAATATCGAACTAGATTGTTCACGGAAATTTATCCTAGTACAAATAGAAGAAAAAATTGTTAATAATGAATTTGTCAATGTAGCAGAATTAGGCAAAGCAAGAGTCAGAAGAGTGATCAATAAATTATTACTAAACTTACCTAACGAATCCACGGAATTGCCATTAATAAGCAAACCTCAGCATCGTTATGATTTGGGTTTTCGTGTGTTCAAGTATATGACTTC
This sequence comes from SAR324 cluster bacterium, assembly GCA_012797725.1. Next base: position 1,061 of record JAAZON010000401.1, read on the forward strand.
TTGTTTCAAACAATGGAAGCCATCAGATGAGGTAAATCCAGAAAACCTTTCTCCGCTCTTTGAAAACCTGAACGATTCATTCATGAAAGGTTGGAAGAAGGAAGACATTCTCATTGAAATACTCCTGCTTGAAGGCTTCCCGCTCACGAGCAAGATTGTTTTTCTCGAAGATCTTAACCAGAATCAGGTTTACAAGGTACGTGCGCCTAATTTCTGTGCCCACAATCTCTTTGTGTGCCTTGATGAAACCATCAAACCGGACACTATCGACATTCTCACGATGGACAAAGAGGACATCTTCGTCTGCCTCGATAGCGCCCTTAACGACGAGTTGAAAGCGCGAGTTGCCGACAAGTTCAACGCGCATGTCATTTAGGGCAGAGCATCAACATGAAACCCACCCTGCAATTCAAGTTTGATCACAACCTCGACTTTCAACTCGAGGCCATTCAGGCCGTTACGGACCTCTTTCAAGGACTGCCGCGGCATGACACGGCCTTCACTTTGGGCGACGGCACCGTGCCCAACCTGCCGGAGGGGCAGGTTTTCAGCCGGGCCTGGCTGCGCGAAAACCTGAATGCTGTGCAAAAGCGCGAGA
>JAAZON010000402.1 GCA_012797725.1 SAR324 cluster bacterium
AATGAACATAAAGTCACAATCTGGGATGAATGGGCAGATGAAAATGGGGAGTTGGGCTCTGTGTATGGCAAACAGTGGCGGCGCTGGGAGGCTCCGGACGGAAGAAAGATAGATCAAATCTCAAATGTTATTAATGAGATCAAACAAAATCCAATGAGCCGCCGTCTAATGGTGATTGCCTTCAATCCGGGAGATCTTCCTCCAGTGGCGCCGCCGGCTTGCCACACATTCTTTCATTTTTATGTAAATGGAGATCGGTTGAGTCTTCAGCTCTATCAACGCTCAGCAGATTTAATGTTAGGAGTTCCATTTAACATAGCAAGTTATGCTCTGTTTTTAATGATGGTTTCTCAAGTTTGTAATCTGCATCCTTATGAATTTATTCACACATTTGGAGATGTGCATATTTACTCCAACCATTTAGAAGGTGCAGAACTGCAACTTCAGAGGGAGCCTCGTGCCTTGGCGCAGATGCGAATCAATCCAGAGGTTCGTGATATCTTTGAATTTAAATATGAAGATTTTGTGCTTGAGGGATACGATCCGCATCCCGCAATCAAATTTGATATTGCGGTATAGGTTATGAAAAAAATCTGTGCAATTGCAGCCATGGATGAAGGGAGGGTAATTGGATACCGAGGTGGTATTCCTTGGAAAATCCCAGAGGACATGAAGAGGTTTAAAGATCTCACAATGGGACATGCAGTTCTGATGGGTAGACGAACCTATGAGTCGTTACCGTCTTTCGCACAACCACTGCCCGGAAGAATTAATGTTGTTTTGACTTCCAAGCCTAGAGAGCTTGAAGCTCCAGAGAAGGTTCTTAGGTACTCGTCGATTGAGGAAGCAACGGACGCATTTCGGAATGATAAATTAGGAAGTGCTGTGGATCTCTTGTGGATTATTGGTGGTGCTGAAGTTTATTCACAAAGCATAAATTTATGGGATGAGCTTTATTTGACAATAGTCCATGGAAAACATGAGGGAGATGTCTATTTCCCGAGCTTTGAAGATACTTTCAGGCTCTCTGAAAAAGAAATAAAGGACAAAGTCACATTTCTTCATTATTGTCGGGAAAACAAGACCGTCTGATAGAAACTCAGAGGGAAGTTCCGAAGGGATAGAGAGAGCTGAAGATTACATGACCGGAATCTTGGTTCGAAGGCTGTACTTTGCTGTTGCTTTGACTTTTGCTTTTCTTAATCAGGTAGGAAACCCTCGCCTTTTTTAGCAGCTGAGGGGCTATTTGAAACTCTGCTTCCTTGGGAGATTGGTTTTTCAAAATAGTGCTTTTACAAAGAGGTCGCTTTGACATAAAAGTTCCTCCACTCCTTGAGGCTAAGTACTTATTTTAACATTTTTTCAGATATTAGGAAGCATAACTTTAGGCCAATATGTGCAAATATTGGCCCGAAAGGAAGATGGGATTGTTTGAAGTGTCTTTTTGTGAGAAAAAGTATCGAATCGCTGCGTCCTTAGCTCAGTTTGGATAGAGCATCTGGCTTCGAACCAGAGGGTCGGGGGTTCGAGTCCCTCAGGGCGCGCCACTGTACTATGCTTTGGCACTGAGCAGTCGAGCGACCGTTGCCTAGATCCTCCGAAGCTTCATGCGAAGGAGGATCAAGGCGCGCCATATCTGCTTCGCCAAGGCTTCGCAGAATCGGCCGACAGGTGAGTAGATCCTCCGTAGCTTTATGCGAAGGGGGATCAGGGCGCGCCACTGTACTATGCTTTGGCACTGAGCAGTCGAGCGACCGTTGCCTAGATCCTCCGTAGCTTTACGCGAAGGGGGATCAGGGCGCGCCATATCTGCTTCGCCAAGGCTTGGAAGAATCGGCGGAACGTGGATCCCCTATAGCTTTGCCGAAGTAGAACTTATATGTCTATGACCTTGAATACACAATGTGCGGCATAGTTGGCTATATTGGTTTTAGGAACGCACAAGAGCTGATAATCGCAGGTCTTGAAAAGCTCGAGTATCGAGGTTATGACTCTGCTGGTGTCGCGATTCTTGTTGACGGAAAGCTTGAAGTCACACGAGCTTCAGGCAAACTGATAGAATTAAAGGCAGCACTTTTAAAAAAAGATTCTCAAAAAATCTCGACAATTGGAATTGGGCATACTAGATGGGCTACACACGGTAAACCTGCTGAGCATAATGCCCATCCGCATACTGCTGGCAGGGTTAGCTTAGTTCATAATGGCATCATAGAAAATTACATTGAGCTTCGAAAAGAGCTCGAAGAAGAAGGTTTTTGCTTTACATCAGAGACTGATACTGAAATTGCCGCTCAGTTATTCAACAAATATTTAGGTGAGGGAATGGAGCGTCTTGCGGCTCTTCAGAAAACCTGCTCGCGAATCCGAGGTAGTTATGCTTTTGTTGCTCTAGATTCTCAGTGTCCAGATTCCTTGTTTGTGGCAAAGACAGCCACTCCAGTGGTAATTGGCATAGCAGATGGTGAAGCGATAATTGCAAGTGATATACCACCTCTCCTCGAATACACACGAAATGTTATTGTGCTGGAAGACGGAGACTTTGCTGAAGTCAGAGCTGGTTCCCTTAGAGTATTCAATGGGGGCTCGGAAAAAGAGCGCCCGGTCCGTGTCTGTACATGGGATCCAGTAACTGCCCAGAAGGGCGGTTATAAGCATTTCATGTTGAAGGAAATTTATGAACAAGCACAAGCTGCGGCTGATACATTGCGAGGGCGTATTGACAAAGAATCCCAAGAGCTAATGCTTCCTGAAATTCAGATAAGTCCAGAGAGCATAAGATCGTTACGGCGTATAATTATAGTCGCTTGTGGAACCGCATGGCACGCGGGCCTAGTCGCAAAGAGATATTTAGAAAGCTTCCTAGCCCTTCCTTGTGATGTGGATTATGCATCTGAGTTTCGCTATAGAAGACCATTTTTGGATAAAGATACTTTGGTGTTGTCGATTTCTCAATCTGGTGAAACCGCTGACACTCTTGCTGCAATGGACTTAGCCAATGGGCATTCGCATCTTGCTGCCATATGCAACGTACTTGGTTCTTCGCTTTCGAGAAGGGTTAGTAATACTGTTTTTACTCAGGCAGGGCCAGAGATTAGTGTGGCATCTACCAAGGCTTTTACCACTCAAATTATCGCCTCCTATATTCTCGCACTTTTCCTTGCACAACATAGGGGAAGATTGTCAAAAGACGAGATCTCTTTACGTATCCACGAGCTTTTAAGATTGCCGGCGGCCTTGAATGAAGCATTGAAAACTAATGTTGTTATGACACAGCTTGCGAAACGCTATCATAAGGCAACCGATTTTATCTATCTTGGTCGGGGCATATGTTATCCCATTGCACTGGAAGGCGCTTTAAAGATGAAAGAAATTTCATATATTCATGCTGAAGGTTATCCTGCCGGAGAGATTAAGCATGGCCCTCTTGCGTTGATTGATGAGACAGTTCCGGTGGTAGTTCTGCTTCAAAAATCAGAACATCTCTTCGAAAAAACAATTTCGAATATGAGAGAGGTGGAGGCACGAGGTGGTAAGCTAGTCTGTATTACTGATGTTGCCAGTAACGAAGCACTTCATGATATTTGCGATGCTGTTGTCGAGGTTCCTCATATCTCGGAAGAGCTCTCACCTATTCTAATGTCCATTCCGCTGCAGCTTTTTGCATATTACACGGCTGTTTTTAACAAGACAGATGTGGATTTACCGAGAAATCTGGCAAAAAGCGTGACTGTCGAATAGAGAGAGCGGGCTTTTGAGACGACAATTTTTCATTCTCGTGTAAATCATCTTGCAGAGAGGGATTCTTGTCTAGATATTATATTATTCGAGCTAAAAAAAGAACGGCTTGCTTGAGTCTCCTATTTGCCTTTTAATTTATAGTGACTGTCAGAATTTGCACCCGTTCAGCGCCTAGCGAGGCGAAAGCTTTCCTGGGATGAAAGGTTAGCAAAATCCTCATTGCTTCAGCCAGCAAGGATTTCTGGCAGATTGGAAAAAGGTGGTTTTATAAGGTTAAAGGTATAACAGATTTAGAGAGCGGCAGATGCCGAATTGAGGCTGAATAAGATAGGAGTTTTATCGAATAATCAATCATTGTGATGAGTAGATGATTGTTTTTTTAGATTGCTTTGAAGAGGGATTGATATGGTAACGCCAGATTGTGTTGAGGATCTTCCGGTATGTGGTCGAATGAGGCCTGATTTGATAGATGATAATTGGCTAGCTACGACCTTTAATTCCATTGTTGTGGAAAGGAACCCGTTCGATCCAGGTGCTCAGGATGCTTATCGAGCTATTTTGGATTGGCCGAAGGTCAAGAACGGAGAATCAGTGATAGCCCGTTACAAAAAGGATGGCGATCTACGAAAAATTCAGGATCTTGGCATATATAGGAGCTTGGTGGAGGCAATGATTGAAAATCCAGAAATTGTACTTGAATATTTTTGCAAAGAAGATGAGAAGACGTTTCAGTCGAAGATTAGGGTTGAGCAAGAAATAGTCTCTGGATTGAACCAAGCCTTCTCGGCAAGGGCAGGGGCTCGATGGTTCATTAATCCTAAAGAAGCTAATGATTAAGAACTGAAGAGCAGCTCCAATTAGCCGATAAAATCAAGAAAAAATCCCATCGGCTACACTTAGTTTTCTTAGTAGCCTGAAGTGCCTGTCTTGATGTCCCTCCATGCGCTCTAGCACATGGCTAAGAAATTCCACTGCCGTTTCAGTATGAGGACCTTTGTTCAGCATAACACATTGAGTTCTTGCCCCCATAACAACATCGCTTACTTCGGCTCTAGACGGCATCCCTTTCTTGGCTAGTGATTCAAGCACTTGCGTGGCCCAGACGACGGGCAAATGGGCTGCTCCACATAGCGATAGAATTTCCTCTTGCAGTTCTGCCATTCTTTCAAAACCCACTTCAACTCCAAGATCTCCCCGAGCTATCATAACTCCAACCTTATGACGTTTGAGAGCCGATAGAACTATTCCGGGCAATTTTTCAAAGGCAGCATTGTTCTCAATCTTAATTATAACACCAATCCCACTCGCATCGTATTTACTGAGTTCTTTGTAAAAGGAGTCTATGTCTTCTGGGCATTTGACGAAAGAGAGGCTAATTAAATCAACAAATGACTCTTTGCTCAAAAGAAACTCTAGATCCTGTTGGTCTTTGTCAGTTAGCGCGGAAACACCAAGCTCAGTACTTGGAAGATTGATGCCTTTTTCTTCAGAGAGCCATGCCTTGGATCCTTTGGTCCAGTTAATACGAATGAAAAGGCGATTAGAGCGCTTCTCTTCGACAGTTCCTGCAATCTTTCCATCGTCAAAAAAGATTCTCTCTCCAACTGCAACCTTTGTAAGTACTTCACGCAAGGTGCAGCCAATATGAGCCGGGGCAACCAATTTTCCACTTTCATCGTATATGGCCGCTTTGCCGACTTCTTCTTCCGGTGTCAGCACAAGTATATCTCCTGTCTTAAGCAAGATCTTTTGAGGCATCGGGGGAATTGGGCCAATTTTACCAATAATGCTCGACGAACCTAGACGCTCAACTCTCAACTCAAGGCCTTCGACCATGAAAGCACTCTTCCAGGATTCTGCCCAAACGCCATCGTTTAAAACCTCTGTCACTTGCATCGAGCCTCTTCGTTTTCTATTGTCTACAAATTGGATCTCATCTCCCACATTAAGTTGGGATAAAAAGGCTTCAGATACGGGTAAGTTGCATCCATTCGGATCTCGGAGAGGGGAGCCTGTATTTAGCCAGATTTTGGCAGGCTCTACCACCTCACCGTAAACATTTTTGAAAGCTCGCCACCGAATTACTCCCGGACCACTTTCCATGGGACTAGTGCGAAGTTTTGGCCCAGCAAGATCGGCCATTACAAGGCATCTTTTACCTAATTCTTCTTCAGCTGCTCGCACGTGTTTAATCATTTGTTCCCATTCTGCGGGACCGTCATGGGCGCAAGTAATTCGCATCACACCCATTCCTTTTTCCACAAGATTGCGGACAAGAGTATAATCTAGAGCGGCTTCGCTCGGCATGGTCACCATTATTCTAGCCGAGCGTTTTTTTGGCTTAGGCCCAAGAAGGGCGAGGCACCTATCAGAAAGTATGGATTCTCCCTTTTCATAATCGACTGGGCAGGCAAAAGCTTTAGACTTGCTGCCTTGCATTAGAAGCAACGTTGAATAAACATTTTGGAGTGAATCTAGAGTATGAGTTTCCATCCTTCCGAGTGAACTAAGGCCCCTGGAGTGAAGTTGGCGTTGAACTTGGCGAAGATCTTGACGACGAATACCAATATAATGTGCGAAATTTTGAGCCGATTTAAGTGCATCAGGATGAGTATATTGCTCTGTTTGAATGAGGTCTTTTTCTGCGTTTCTTGCAAGATCAATTAAGCGCTTAAGTTCCTCGCTAAGTTTCAGCAGCTCCCGCTCTTTCTCGGAAATTTGTGGCAATTTTCCATCAACGGACTTATCAACTGAATGCTTCCTCGACCGTTTGTCCCGTTCTGCTGCCATATTTGGATTAGTGAACTTTCGATGTGATACTCTCGGTATAGACTAATGCAAATCAGCCCCTAAGCAATAATATTTAATGAAATTTCGGAATATTATGTAGTTTACTTGGTATATACCCAAAAGCTTACCTTTGTGTTCATGTATCTTTGTTCTTTGGAATTTACGGAAAGCCAATGAGAAAATATGTTTTCTCATCAATTGTTATTTTGTTTTTGTTGATATTTTTCAGATCTACTGATGCAAGCGCCTTGGGTATTGGGGGTCGTTGGAAGGTTTATACAACCCTAGTGACTTCATATGATGCTACTAATCCAAACTATAGGTCGGGCGATAAGAGGCTTGAAAAATGGGTTATCAAAGTCAAGGGCAATCAAGCGACGCTAAAAAGGGCCAGGCAGAGGAACTATTCAGGGCAAAAAAGTTGGCAAGGCTTGCTTATTCGAACAAGCCTATGAACACGGGCTATGGTGTAATAATTCAAGTTCATCTTGTGGCCAGGCTATATTCAGGGAAGCAGATTAGAGGGACAAGTGAGCTTCGCTATTTCGATTCTCGGGTTTGGCTTGGTTGTCAATATCTTGGGAATAATGCCTTTACATTCAGGGGTACTAGGCTTTAGCCAGGCGTTTGGGCGATGAAAGTGTAGTATTTTGGAAATCTATTGAATCATAAGAACAGCAAATTTCAAGAATTAGGACTCTGACAAAAATCGCAAAGGGTGGCGTGCCTGTGCAAAAGGTTCCCAAGTCCTTGTCACCATTGCTTAGAATGAGAGCTTTGTTTAACTAACTTAAAATAACAAATATTTTCAGGACTTTACTTATTTTTTTGCTTGACTCAAGGGGAAAGAGTGGGATAAAGTGGGAAGGCATGGGATAACTTTCTATGGGGCAGCTTCAAGGTGGTACCTAGTGGAAGACACGAAAAGCTGAATAAGCGAGATTTTAAGGGTGCCGCTTTGGAGCCTGCCCCATGTTTTCATGGAAACTTCACCCATAGTTTAGATGACAAAGGCCGAGTAAGCCTTCCAGTTGATTTCCGAAAAACACTCTACGACAACGAAGAACACAGTGTAGTTATCACCAACTATATATCTGAAGGGGCAAGGTGCTTAGAAGGCTTTGGTATTAAAGCCTGGACCGCCTTTGAGAATAAGCTACGTGAAAAGAGCAGATTCAGCCCGAAATTGCAGCGTCTTGAGAACTTTTACCTTAGTAGGGCATCTGAATGCCCAATTGATCAGCAGGGAAGGATACTGATTCCACAGTATTTGCGCACTTATGCGGGCATTGAAAGGGAAATGACTTTTACAGCATCGATTCATGGTTTTCGAGTTTGGGACAAACGGGTCTGGGATCTTACCTTCGCAGCCGCAGAAGCATCTTTGATGGAAGACCCGGAGATTTTCTCAGACATTGACATCTGATGGATAGTCAGTCTTGTCATATTGCAGTTTTAAGAGAAGAGGTCGTTGAAATGCTACGGGCAAAAGAGGGTGGCACATTTATGGATGGAACACTTGGTGGCGCTGGGCATGCTCGAGCTCTTCTTGAGGCTAACCCCTCAAACGTGCTTTATGCATGCGATCGAGATAGAAGGGCCATAGAACGCGCCAAGAAAAACCTTGCCAATTTTGGTGACAGAGTGCAACTCTTTCATGCTCGCTTTTCCGAAATGCCCGACCTGGTGGGTGATGTGAAATTTGATGGAATATTGTTAGATCTTGGCACTTC
>JAAZON010000403.1 GCA_012797725.1 SAR324 cluster bacterium
ATAGCAAGACGCTCCAATTCATTTCCGAAGGCATCTTTCTTAAAGAATTCAGCTAAATTATCAGAACGTGCTAACGCTTGTATAAAAAGCTCCCCTCCTGGTTTATATCCAAGATTCACCCAATCTACACCATATTCCCACTTCTCATTTGCATTCTCCTTCATCAAGCGCTTAATGACATGCTCTGGGATAGTGTTTAAGAAGGGCTCAGAAATTGCCACTATTGAAAATACAGCAAAACGAAGACGCTTTCTAAGCAAATGCTCAACTATCACTTCTGTCTGTGGCTGATTTTCCGCGTGAGTTCCAGGTCCAAAATCCATAGCAATCAGGGAAAGACTGGGTTTCTCTGTGTTAATAGACTCCACAACTTTAAAAAGCTTCTCACCCGCTGGCAATCTTGCTGGTTTAACAGTCCATCCCGTTGCAATAGGAAATCCTATAGCGACAAGGAGTACAATATAGATGATCCGTCGATCTATATTAGACAGGAGTTTTGAAATCATGATCTCTCCGAAAAAGACTCGGATTCAATAGAAAACCACATGCGAAAAGCAAGCACTAAACCCGCAACAGCTGCACCAATTCTGATTGCTCGAAACGCAGCCCCATTTGGTATATTCATCAACCAACTTCGCATCTCACCAAAATAATCCAAAATCCCGGATGCAAAAGACATTTGCCCAAGCATTACAATCAAAGCCGCAAGCATCATAAGAGCTGCTTCAAAGGAACGGACTCTAAAAGCTCTGTAAGCTGCTACTGCAATATAAAAACCAAGCAAAGAAAACATTGCTGCACCCAATGAAATAAAGAATCCTTCCTTTAGCAAAACAAAGAGACGAACCAAATTGCTATTCTTATGCTTCTCAGCTTCAAATTTCGCTCTGCTAGCACTCATCAACGACAAAACTTCTGAGATAGATTGAAGATTCTCAACGCGTCCAATATCAATTGCATCAAGCTCCGCTTCTTGGGCTTTCATTTCCTTGCAAAAAGAAATTAGTTTCAAAGAATGAGAAATATCAGAAGCGACGCAAGGACTAGAATAAGCATCCAGAGATTCTTTCAGCTTCAGCATGCGAAAGTCCGCAGGTGGTACATCTTTACGATTACTACTTATGTCCTTCTCAATTTGTCTTGCGAATTGAGACAATAATCTCAGTTCATCTGCAGCCCTGGCTGCATTTAATCCTGCTACCCACTCATAAAGGGATAAAGACATCATTAGCAATAGGCCAAAAAGCAGTGCGAAACTGTTCAAGCTGCCTTTTTTCTTGAATAAGATCCGGGATCCGTGAGTGAGAAAGAGATTAATCAGGCCAAGGCCCAGTGCCATAGCACCTACACTAATAAATCCATTAGAAATATTCTCATGGTACTGGGCAACTCCAATAGCTTTAAGAAGACGAGCAGGCAGAATGAATTCAAGGAAAAAATAAAGCCCTCCCAAAAAGGTTACAACGGCAACCAGACCTTTTCTATAATTGAATTTTATTTCCTTATTCCAACCACTCACAAAACAAATTCCAGAAACTTATCGTATATCCAAGTACCACCGCTAATTAATTCACCTATATTATTCAGGGCTAAATCAGGAAATACTGAATTAAAAGTACTAATCAAAACTCCAATTACTATCATTGTAAAGAACAAAAGTTTTCCAATGTCCTGCCCTACCAGACTTCCAAGTTGAACAGGCTCTTGACTTAAATAGGCTGAGGCAGCAAACAACTCCTCTCCGATCAGTGTGTAATCACAAGCCGCAATGAAAAATGCCACCTGTTCTGGTGTAACAGTGGCTGCAACTTGCATAGCTCCGATTTGCTGACCTGCTTCCGCGAGAATCAAGGCTTCTCCGGCAAAAGATCCAAACAAAAATGCCGAGGCTACACGTTCCCTATGAAGGAGCCCTATATACCCGGAGGCAAAGGCAAGTTGATCTTCAGAAAGAAAAATTATTTGCTGCGGATCGAAATTTGACAACTTGCCAACATTTCGGTATGCGTCCCGCATGACATCTTCGGTAATGGCCATCACATCTGGTGCACTTTGAGGAGCAAAAAGTCTTGAAGCGAAAAGTGCTGCTTTTCTTGAAACATAAAATAAGACCCCCAAAGCCGCGTAAAGAACGGGACTTACTCCTGTCAACCCCGTCGTAAATGATATTGGCCTTCCAAGCTCAGCGGCTCTTCCTATGGCCTCATCAATGGCATCAACTCCGGAGATACGACGAACATAAATTTTCTCTCCACGCCTAGCTTTGCGCATAAAGAACAAAACTAAGCTGCATACAAGGCATAGTATCAATAACATTCCAGGACTTGCGTGCTCTACCCCTTGCATAAACTTAAGCTCTTTACTCTAAACTCTCTATTGTTTGTATCAACCGTTCGATGTTTTCGGAAGATTCAAAAAGCATCTTGACTTTTTGCTGGAAATCTCGGCCAAAAAGCATAAACAGCACAGGTGCTGAAAGAAGTGAGAGATTATACAATACTCCACATAAAGGCTTGTGCATTTCAAGAAATAACTTCGCAGGCACAGCAAGCCCCCGATGAACAATGGGATCAGCGAGTGAAAGATAAAAAGTCTCAGGCAAATTTCCTTCTGTCTTTTCTCCCATCTCCTTCGTTTTCTGTGGAATCTTACTATAATCCATCACAATATCTTTTTAGTGATTAAGAATTATTTGATTCTGTCCTTCAAGTTCACTTCTATATCGCCTGAGAGTTCCCAACTTCTGCACAAGAGCTTGCTCATTCTCTCCTTTGACTGAATCGATTAATGCCCGCTTTTGTTCTGGAGTCTCTTCATCGCCTGAGCTTTGTTGTCTCATTTTATACTCTGCGGCTTTCAACGACGCATTTAACTCAGCAAGTTGAGTATTCAACTCCGAGTCTCGTCGAAGATAGTTCCTGGGTTGGGGATAAGTGCTTAGCTGTCTCAGCGCTGTCTCATAGTTGGTTGTATCACGCTGCAGACGTTCTAGAATCTCTTGATTACTCAAAGACTCTTCTCTAACTTCAACTATTCGTCCAATATCAGCGATCAGATCCACATCCCTCTGAAGCCTTTTTAACTCCCCTTCTTGACTTCTTTCCAGTTCAAGATTCCTTTGAAGACGATGTTGGCGCTCCAAAATATAACGTCTAAGAGATTCAATATCATCAAATGCGTCTATAACCTGCTCAGATGGCCTTTCGTAAAGCGATGAAATAGCCATCTCTCCATTAAGCCCTATGACCACAGCTCCATACTGGAGAACGCCGCTCTGAGCATAAGGGACACGGGCTCCAACTAAGAACTTTTCCAAATTAGCACTTTCCCCACTACCCGAATTAGTTTGCGTAGCCACTATTGCCGCTGGAACAACACTTAAGCTTTGACCATCTATAAGCAACATGAAGGCTCTCTCGGGAGGAAATGACAGATCTTGTACTGTATCTACTAGTATCGTACGTTCCGATTGTTGAGCATTAACATTAAAAGCAAATTGGAATTGTAATCCAAACATAAAAATGAAAAACATTGTGATATTAGTAAATGCGCTTCGCTTCATTGGGCTTCCGTTTGCTCCACTGAGTTTTTCATTTCTCCAGGATGAAGCAATGCATATATGCGCTCCTGTTCTTCCGCAAGCTGTCGCTTTAAAGTGACAATACGCTTTGCTTTGTTATATGCCTCCTGAAACTCAGGCGTTTCCGTCTCCACATTATGCCCTAGCATTATTTGAATCCATGCCTTATCCTTTTCAAGACTTTCTCTGGCCAAGGAAACGAGCTTGCCCATTTCCGTAACCTTGTAGGCAAGCCTTACTTTTTGTTCAAGTCTCTCCATTTCACTTTGCTTTTGTACAAGAGCTTCCTTTAGTTTCTCCGCCCGCATCTTCTCATCATTGTACTTTTTTTCCGCATTAGCTTTAAGACTTTCCTTCTCATCTATGTAACTCATTAATTTCTCAATTTCCTTCTGCTGTTCCGGAATACGCTTCTCTGACAGGGCGAGTTTGGCTTCAATTTCATCGAGCTCTGTCTTCAGGGCAAGCCAGTTAATATCTGATGTTTCCGTGTTCTCATATGTTCTAATAAGGTTGCTATCAAGCAGATGCAATGTCCAATGGCCGACTGCTTTCTTTGAACTTGAACCAACCGCTCCTTCGTACCTCCCCTTGGATGATTCATTCCCACTAAGTAGGAACTCCTCGCCTTGCCTCTTGATAGATATTGCATCAATGCTTTTCTCTTCACTACCTGCCGGAACATCAACAGGAACAATTGAAGCTTTCCATCCTTTTTCGAGCGGCCAAATCAACATCTTTCGACCGGCTTTGTCCCTCATGGCAAATAAAGGAATTGAGTTGCCATTTAAACTTTCAATCTTGCCCGTATAGAATCCTATCTGAAGGATTGGAAAATTCGACTTTTTAAAGCTGAAAATGGAAATCAGGATGACACCAACACATATCAAAAGGGATATTAACAGGGGATGACGATTTTTTCTCCTGGACTTATTTGGATCAGTGGTAACACTTCGTCTATCAACTTCGCCTTCTTGCCTTCGCGGTGTGCTCAACCAGTCTTCATCAACAAAATCTTTGTCAAAAAATTCCTTTTCAGACACGAAGATCCTTTTGTATTAAGATTTTAATTCTCTTATCACCTTTGCTGGAACACCAGCTGCAATAACATGTGGTGGAATATCAGAGCGAACCAAAGAATGAGCACCAATGATGCTTCCCTCGCCAATACTCACTCCATCCAACACTGTTGTATGGGCTCCAAACCAGCAATGAGCTCCAATCTTCACTCCTCCTTTAATTTCCATTGCTCGCGAGATAAGAGGAGTCTCCTCGTCTCCTTGTTGGTGATTACCAGGACCAATGTAACAATAAGCTGCGAATAAAGTACTCGAACCAATTTCAATCTTTGACTGAGTAGCAATACGACAGTACGAACCTATATTCACTCCATCCGAAATTGAGATTTGAGCTTCTTTGGCTACCACAGTAGTGAAGCGGCCAATGCTGACATAGTCACCGATTTGTATACCGCCACTCCTTCCTCTGATATCGAGCACGCTATAATCATCCAGCATCACTCTGCTGCCAAGTTCCAAGGCCCCCGGCCTTCTCAGTACAATACCCTTTCCAAAAGCA
>JAAZON010000404.1 GCA_012797725.1 SAR324 cluster bacterium
ATTCATCTGTAGGAGATGGCAATGGATCATTTTCCCAACCCATTACCGCATCGCGCTGCCTGAGATTCTTCATGAGACCTTGTATTTCGTTGAGATGATCATAGATGTTATTCATCTTCTCATGAATATCACGCACATATGTCGCTGAGTCGAAAGGTAAATGTACAAGATTGTTCTCTATTGTAGCCAAAAGTTGTGTAACATCTTTCCAGTTATCTGGATCAAGATCCATAATTGTTTGTTGCACGGTAGGATCAATAGCAGACCTGGTTGATGTCATTTCATGTTTAAGGCGAGATATCTGTAATCGCAATTGTTGTCCGACGTATGTAATCTCCATTAGTTTTTCTAGAATCCTATCCATTTCAGCACGGGCATCATCATTCCTGCCGCGCGTAGTACTCCTAAACCAAGAATCTGTTGGTCGTAGAAATCGTTGCCACCAGCTACGTGGAGAAGGAGGCGCGGCGACTTTAAAAGGGAGTCGGGAGTCGCCCCGCGCCTCCTTTCGAAAGATCTCGCCAAGCTGTTCAAAATTATCAATGATCGATTGGATGTATTTATCTTGAACTATAGCTTGCGCTTCCTTCACATTCTTCAAATGCTCAGGAATATTGTTGGTTTCACCAATCTGGGCCAATAAACAAATGTGTGCGTCACTGAATAAATCAGGTCGTGTCTCTATAACTTTAGCATACTTGGATGTCCAATCTGTGTCGTTATAGTCCTGCCCATCCTGGTATTCTTTCAAGCATGATAGGACAACCTCTTGCATAGGGCCTTTTGAACTGACTCGTTTCTTGCGGATACAGTTGGCCATCGCGCGATTCTGCTTGAGGACATATCCAATCACCCCGACGTATTGGGCTATTTTCTCTAAAGAAGCAGTGCGAATGATTTTATCGACAGCATCCGCTGCTTCTTTTTTGTCCTCTCGATCCAACTTATCGGCAAGCTGAACGAGATAATCGCTAATACTTTCCATTTTATCTCCTTTTGCTTACCATTCTTCTGGGTTTCTTACCCTTCACAATGGGACGCCTTTTGGGTCTGTTCCTCATGATCTCAGGTTTAATTTCGAACGTATTCTCATATAATACGCCGCCAGGTTTAATGTTTCCTATGATGAATCCGCGAATATCACCTACGGTTCTATCATAAGTCAATAGAATGTTATTTCCCGTACTTGCGACAAAAGTCCTATGCGGTTCGACTATTCGATCTGGTGTGAAAATGCCGTGACGTGTAGTGTAATCGAATTTGATGACATACTGCCCTAAAGAATCACGTATTAGCTGGTTGATATCATCGTAGGTTTCTGCTATCGGCAACTGCTCTCCGTTAAGAGTATCCACATCACCTGCTTGATATCCACCAACACTAGCCTCACCAGATTCTGGAGGTATCGCCTCAGATTCTGGAGGTATCGCCTCAGGTTCTGTGCCTTCAGGGGGCAATTCTTCAGGAGGTATTTCGGGAGTTTCGGGAGTTTCTTGGATGTTATCTTCTATGAAGTCTTCCCAAGGCAGGCCGTATTCGTCCTCTTCGGGTCCATAATCCACCCCTTGGCGTAATTCATCCATGAAGTTGCCCTGAGCAGATCGAAAATGGCTAAATACATGTAGCATTTATGTTTTGAACAGAACCTCATTACCTTTCAACTCTATTGTGTCTCCAGCCTTAATTCCATGTTCATCAAAAAAGCCCGCATTGGTTTCTATTGCCATTGAACACATATTTTTACTGTGAATCAATCTGGTTGATAATGGCGCGATCTTGGCAATTTGGGTGATCTTCCCATGTTTATCTACAAATGCAACATCCAATGGTATGTATGTGTTTTTCCCCCAAAAGGTTGCTTCCGACTGGTGTGGGAACTTAAATAGCATTCCTCGATCTTTTGG
>JAAZON010000405.1 GCA_012797725.1 SAR324 cluster bacterium
GCGAAGTGAGTGACCTTGTAAAAGAATACCTTGATACCTATGAAGTTGCACCTGAAGGAAGACCCGGTGGAGTATTTTATGAGAATGTCTGCTATCAGGCTCGTTTAGAACTTGGGCTTCGCCATTTTCTGGGTCAAGGCTCATTTTGCGGGTTTACGACCACATTTGAAGACCTGTACGGCCTAACCCAGCTTCCCGGTCTTGCAGTGCAACGTTTGATGGCGAGTGGTTATGGATTTGGGGCTGAAGGAGACTGGAAACATGCCGCTCTCGTTCGCGCACTCAAAGTCATGGGAGAAGGTTTGAAAGGTGGGTGTTCTTTCATGGAAGATTACACCTATCACCTCAATCCTAACGGCATGAAAGTTCTTGGAGCCCATATGCTGGAGATCTGTCCAAGCATTGCTGAAGGTAAGGTACGACTTGAAGTCCATCAACTTGGCATTGGCGGAAAGGCAGATCCTGCTCGTCTCGTATTTAATGTTCCTACCGGGCCGGCAATAAATGCTAGTCTTGTGGACATGGGCAATCGCTTTAGAATGATCGTAAACAGTGTTGATTGTGTCAAACCTGATGCGGAACTTCCAAAGCTTCCAGTTGCACGCGCCTTATGGGTTCCTCAACCCGACTTAAAGACTGGGGCTGCAGCATGGATCCTTGCGGGAGGGGCTCATCATACAGCATTTAGCCAAGCTCTATGCCCAGAATACATTGAAGACTTCTGCGAAATGGCTGATATTGAAT
This sequence comes from SAR324 cluster bacterium, assembly GCA_012797725.1. Next base: position 745 of record JAAZON010000405.1, read on the forward strand.
ACCTTCATATTGGAAAACACACGTCAATTGGAGACTTCAAGAAAGAACTCCGCTGGAACGAATTATATTATGCCTTGTCGAAGAACTAGTGCGCTCCATGAAATGAATGTCGGAAGCACACATTCATTTCGACAGCGCTTCGAAGATAAGCAAACTATTGTTGCCTCGCCTACTTTATTTTTTCTCAAGTACAGTCCTAATATTTTCCAACCACTCTGATGGCATCCAATTCTTGCTAATCCAAGCATCGGCTTTTGCATTTTCCGCCATTTTTTCAAGTTGGCGCTCAGGAACATTTGAAAATAGGACTATTTTAAGATCGGGCATTGTTTCCTTGAGAATCTGGCAAACAACTGTTCCTTTCATTCCTGGCATTTCAACATCTGATATTAACAAATCTACATGATCGGAAAATAAATATTCATGAATCACTGCCCAATTTGTCGAGGTTTGAACAAGATAACCTTCATTTTCAAGAAGATGCTTTAATATGTTTATGATCATCTCTTGATCATCCAAGCACAGAATCTTGTACTGTTTCTTTCCTTTGACAGGACTTTTAGTCTCCCAGCTCGGAATTATTGCACTTTGTTCTTCTGTGATCTGATTTTGAACCACAACCCCTGCAAGAGATGAACTGGAGAGTTTTTTAATAGCTTCTTCACATGCAATTCGAAATTCCTCTGCAGATTGATATCGTTTCTCGGCATCTTTTTCCAAGGCTTTTAAGATAACATGTTCCACATGAAGCGGTATTCGAAGGGAGGGTTTAAATGAGGGTGCAGGTTGAGTAATTTGCATCAATAGGGTGTGCACCACATTCTTCCCCTCAAAGGGGACTTTCCCACTAACAAGTTCGTATAAGACTATCCCGACAGAATAAATATCTACTCTATGATCGAGATCCTTTTCTCCTGCTGCTTGCTCAGGAGACATATATTGTGGAGTTCCTATTGAGGCTCCCTCCAAAGTAACTCGCTTCACTCCATGAGGATGTTCTTTTATCTTCGCAATACCAAAATCAAGAATTCGGAGATGTTCCCGGCCTTTTGAATCTTTTTCAATCATTATATTCTCAGGCTTAATGTCACGGTGGATAATACCTGCCTGATGAGCAGCCTCCACAATTCCCAACATCTCCATCCCATATCGAAGGGTTTCTTCAACCGAAAAGCGCTTTTTCTCATGAAGTCTATCTTTAAGAGGCAATCCCGAACAAAAGTCCATCGCCATATAATAAAGCCCCTCTTCAGTGCGTCCAAAATCTCTGAGAGGGACAGACCCAGGATGATTAAAACGTCTCAATATTTCCGCTTCAGTTTTAAACCTATCAATGAATCGGGGCTCCAAGGCTAAGGTTGGATCTAAAAGCTTTAGAGCATAAAGAGAGCCCAGCTCCATGTGTTTAACTAGATAAACCCTCCCGGAGGCTCCTTCTCCTATCACTTTTTGAACTTCATATTTGCCAGCGATAATTTGCATTATGATTAGAATCCAACAAAGAGTTAGATAGATCAACTCAAGAAATGGGAAAATGAAGACTTAAGCGATCTGTACATACTCTATTTTCTCAATCTCGACTTCCTGCTCTCCTCGAGGCGTTGAAAATGTAACTAGATCCCCCTCCTTCTTGCTCAATAAAGCACGCGCTAATGGCGAACGCCAACTAATCTTACCAGTCGAAGCATCAACTTCATCAACTCCAACAATAGAAAACCTTTTCTTTACGTTGTTCTCATCAATTATTGTCACTGTTGCACCAAAGCGAATTTCCTTAAAATGTTGTGTACTTGGATCGATTATTTCGGCATTCTCAATTTGCTTGGCCAAGAAGCGCATGCGTCTATCAATTTCTCTAAGCCGCTTCTTGCCATAGATATAGTCTCCATTCTCCGAACGATCCCCATTTTCCGCAGCCCATGAAACCACCTGAGTCACTTCAGGTCTCTCTTTATTCTTCAAGTACCGAAACTCCTCCTCTAAGCGACGAAAACCAGCAGGAGTAATATAATTTTTTTCTAATGTTGCGTTCTGTTTCTTGTTCATTGAAACAATAAATATCTCATAGGATTATGTAGGAGTCTAGGTGTCTCCTTCTCTTTTGCTGTAGCCCGATAAGTGCAAGTTGATATATCCTAACCATATATCTCCCTTTTTTGAGTGCCTTCCAATGAATGAAAAAAGCTCATTACCTAAAATTTCTATTGTCACAGTATCCTTTAATCATGCAGAGTTTATTAAAAAAAATATCGAATCGGTACTGGAGCAAAATTATCCAAATTTTGAACATATCATTGTGGACGGAGGCTCAAACGATGGAACAGTGGAAATACTCCGTTCATATCCTCACTTGATTTGGACTTCTGAGAAAGACCGGGGCCAATCGGATGCTTTAAATAAGGGCTTCAGTCGTGCAACAGGCGATATAATCGGATGGCTTAACTCAGACGATTGGTATGCCCCCAACATCTTCTTTGACGTCGCAGAAGCACTCAAAGACTATCCAATAGTTCTAGGAATGGGCCAAGAAACGGACAAGGAAGGAAACCCTAAACAGCTCGTGGAAAATATTGAACGCAACTTCTTTGACGTACTCAAGTATTGGGTTCCTTATGCATGGCTTGCGCAGCCACCTGTATTTTTTAGAAAAAGTCTACTTGAAGCAGTAAAACGGCCTGACGCCACTTATATTGATGAAAACCTTTTCTTCACGATGGACTATGACTTATGGGTACGGATGGCTGCTCAACTGCCGTTCAACCGACGCATAGATAAAATACTAGCATATTATCGAATCTATGATGAAAATAAGACCGGCAAGTATCCTCTGGCGACACAAAGAGAATGCGGGCGCGTCTTTAGGCGGTATAGCTACACACTAAGCAGCACTGAGCACACCTTTTCAATCATAATCCCAATTCGTTCGATCGGCCCCGACATCTCTGAGACGCTTAAAAGCGTCGCCGCTCAAAATCTTCGAGATGTTGAAATTCTCTTTGTGGATTATTCTGGGAATTCTGAAGACAAGAAACGTCTTCATGACGTTGCTCTTGAACTTTCAAACGTATTCGATCATAACAGCATACGCTTTATTAGCTCACCCATTCCCGAACTTTATCACGCACTAAATGCAGGTTTTGAAGCAGCATGCGCGCCATTCTTAGTTACCTTGCAGCAAGGTGATGTCCTTGGATCCGACTTTCTTCTAAAAGCCCGAGAGCTGTTCCTCCCAGATTGCCAAGGACTTGCGCTTCCACTGTCTTGGGATGCCAATCTTAAGAGCTTAATGCACGACACCAATCAAACGGGCTTAGAGATAAAGATTGGAAGTATTTTTCGAATGCCCTATATATTCCCAAATCTAATAGCTCGAAAAGTCTGCCTTATGGAGGTGGGAGCTTTTCATCATGAGGATTTACCACCTTATGCCTTAAGAGAATTAATTGCAAAAATTGCCCATAAATCGTGGGCAATTAGTATCAACAATTCTCTATCACTAGAACCAGCAGCCTCCGACTATCGAGACGAGAAAGATTTACTGCGAGTTTTTGAACCATACATAAACGCGAAAATTATGTGGGATTTAAATCAAGACCTCCAAAATGATCCTTTTGCAAAACTTCGGCTTAAATCAGGGATTACTTTCGCCATTCCTGAAGGACTGCAATCTATAGCGGAAAAAATTCTATCAACTGCACCAAAAGATTGGGAGCGGATGGAATATTTGAATGATCGTAGAAGTCTAATCTCCCTATCCAAACAGTATCCCGAATTTGCTCCTTCATGGTATTTTTTGGCTCGGGTTCTTGAAGGCGAGGGCAACAAGGATGAAGCACGAATAGCACAAGAGAATTTCGATAAAATTATGGCTCACGCTACACGTTGGTATTAGTTCCTCCAGACATGATTAGAAAAATTTTAAGAAAACCATTTATAGTTGAGTCCGGGGGTGGAATTTTGCTTTTGCTCTCAACAATTGCTGCCCTAGTCCTTGCAAATATCCCTGGTGGTTATGGGTCATACATAAGGTTACTCAGCATCTCTTTTGATTTCTCATTTGGAATATTTCATCTCGAAAAAAGTCTATATCATTTAATTAATGATGGATTAATGACGATTTTTTTCTTCCAGGTAGCCCTTGAGATAAAGAGAGAAAGGAAGGATGGCGAGTTGGCTTCCAGGGAACAGATTGCTCTCCCACTCATCGCCGCAATTGGTGGCATTGTAGTACCTGCCGTTTTGTATGTACTCGTAAACTGGAATAATAGTGTTGGCCTGCGTGGTTGGGCGGTTTCTTCGGCTACTGATATTGCTTTTGCGGTTGGAATTTTAAGTCTCTTGGGATCCAGGATCCCAAGCATCCTGAGGACATTTTTGCTAACACTAGCCATTCTTGATGACCTAGCGAGCATCATCATCATTGCAGTATTTTATACATCAGAAATCTCCATGCAAATGCTTGCCCTTGCCGGTCTTGGAATTCTTATCCTTGCTATACTCAATGCATTTGGATGTCGCTTCCTATGGGCTTACCTTATAACAGGTTTTTTTCTTTGGTATGTAGTACTTAAATCAGGAGTGCATGCAACTCTTTCCGGTGTTGTTCTTGGCTTTTTTATTCCATTTAAGCTTAGAGATGGAAAAGGAAAGACTTTCAAGCTCTTGACAGAAGTCGAACACTCGCTCAACCCTTGGGTCACGTATGGGATTCTGCCTATCTTCGCCTTTGCTAATGCTGGAATCAGTTTTGCTGAAGTATCTAGATTTGATCTTTTAAGTCCCGTGACACTTGGCATATTTTTTGGTCTCTTAATTGGTAAGCCTCTAGGTATTGGCATTGCTTCATTAATCTCTATCAAGTTGAAATTATCCAAACTCCCCTCCTCAGTGCCGTTCTATGCCTTCATTGGACTTGCATGTTTGGGCGGAATTGGTTTTACCATGAGCTTCTTTATAGCTTCTTTAGCTTTTGTGAAGCTGCCCCCACAATATATGACATATACAAAACTTGGCGTCCTTGGTGGTTCTTTGATTTCAGGAATACTCGGCTATTTGATCCTCAGAAGCCTGCCTGAGAAAAAAGAACTGCTCTGAGTTCTGCTACCTTGAATCCCCATCCTCGATGAATGGAGCGAATAAAAACAACTTCACGAATTGAATTTCACACATCATTTTTAAGGAGCACTCTACCATGTAACAGCCCAGATATGTTATGAAAATATCAACAACCGCTTTGAGTGAGGATCTAAATGACAAACCCAAATCTCTCCCATCGAGCCTCCATTATTCCTGCTTCTCCTATTCGAAAACTAGCGCCCCTTGCTAATACAGCTAAAGCTAAAGGACTTCGAGTATATCATCTGAACATTGGTCAACCTGATATCAAATCCCCTCAAGAATTCTTTGAGGGTCTCCAGAAGTTCTCGAATGATGTGATCGCCTATGAACAATCAAAGGGCAATGAAACTCTTTGTCAAGCATGGTCTTCTTATATGAACAAGACGACTAATCTCAACACACGACCTGAACAGTTCCAAATCACAGCTGGTGGCAGCGAGGCGATTATTTTCGCCCTTATGTGCTGCGCAGATCCAGGCGATGAGATTATTGTTTTTGATCCTACATACGCAAACTACATCGGTTTTTCTGTAATGGGAGGTATCAAACTTGTATCAGTTGCCGGAGATATAGACAAAGACTTTCATTTGCCTCCAGTTGCAGAGATCGAAGCCGCTATCACGCCTAAGACCAGGGCCGTTATTTTATGCAATCC
>JAAZON010000406.1 GCA_012797725.1 SAR324 cluster bacterium
CCATGAAATTACCAAGGATGCAATTGCCGAAGCCCTAGAAAATCCGCGTAATATAGACGATAACCTTGTGAAAGCTCAAGAAACAAGGCGAATAGTCGATCGACTCTTCGGCTATCAAGTCAGTCCCCTTCTATGGAAGAAAATGGCTCCTCGCTTAAGTGCGGGGCGAGTGCAAAGCGTTGCCCTTCGCCTATTGGTAGACAGGGAACGTGAACGAATGAACTTTGTGAGTTCTATATATTGGGACTTGAAAGCCAAGCTTAAGAAATTAGAGAGTAACAACGATAGTTTCGAGGCCGATCTTGTAAAAGTTGACGGCAAACGAGTTGCCTCAGGAAAGGATTTTGAAGCAGTAAATGGAAAACTTAAAGAAGATGCAGATGTAGTGCTTCTTGATGCCGCTAAAGCTCAAGAACTCAAGGAAAAGCTTCTTAATTCACCCGTAAAAGTCTCACAAGTTGAAGCAAAGCCCTTCACCCAAAGCCCCTATCCACCTTTTACCACTAGTACTTTACAGCAAGAGGGTAGCAGAAAGCTTGGCTTTCCTGCCAGAAAAACAATGTCTGTCGCCCAAACACTCTATGAAAACGGTTTCATCACCTATATGCGGACGGATTCAACCACTTTGTCCGAAGAGGCACTCCAGGGCTCTCGCAAACTTATAAAAAATGAATTCGGCGAAAACTATTTAAATCCTTCACCTAGAATTTATAAAACCAAAGTCAGAAATGCCCAGGAAGCACACGAAGCAATTCGTCCGGCAGGTCTCGATTTCACGAATCCCGAAGATGTCCGCAGAAAATTAGGTCTTGATGCTTATAGATTATATGACTTGATTTGGAAGCGTACTCTCGCCTCCCAAATGAAAGATGCTAAGGGCACAAGAGTTAGCGTATTGATCGACTGCTCCAATGCTACCTTTAGAGCTGCAGGCAAAACTGTTGAATTTGCCGGATTCTTGAGAGCCTATGTTGAAACATCAGATGATCCGGAAACTGAGTTGGAAGACAAAGAAAAAGTTTTGCCCAAACTTGAAGAGGGTGATTCACTTGAGATTCTTTCACTCGACTCACTTGAACACACGACTCAGGCCCCTGCCAGATACACTGAGGGTAGCCTTATTAAAGAACTTGAGAAAAGAGGAATTGGCCGTCCAAGTACATGGGCTACAATTGTGGATATAGTCCTATCCCGAACTTATGCTTTTAAAAAGGGACAAGCATTAGTTCCTACTTTTCTAGCACTTGCTGTAATAGGTCTCATGGAGCGTTACTTTACTCGGCTCCTTGATTATGAATTCACAGCAAATTTAGAGGATGATCTTGACGCCATTTCAAGAGGCGAAGCTGAAAACCTTCCTTATCTGAATCATTTTTATTATGGAAATGGTTTTGCAGGTCTCGAAAAACTAATCAAGATTGGAGAGGAAGAAATAGATCCCAGAGAAGTCTGTGGCATCGCAATTGGTAGCACTGAAGATGGGAAAAAAATTGAAGTCCGAATTGGCCGCTTTGGTCCCTTCTTAAGTGATGGTGAGAATAAGGCGGGATTACCGGAAGGCCTTGCTCCCGATGAACTTTCAGTAGAGCGAGCCGCCGCATTAATCAAAGAGGCAGCAAAAGGTCCAGAAGCTCTGGGGATTGATCCAGCTACACATTTAGCAATTTACCTTAAGACTGGACGCTTTGGACCTTACATACAACTTGGTGAAAATGGAGACAAAGACAATCGTCCTAAAATGGTTTCTCTGCTGCCTGGAATGAGTGCCTCGGAGGTGGACTTCAATACAGCCCTTGCCCTGCTCTCACTCCCAAGGTGCATAGGACAAAATCCCGAAAACAACGAGGATATCACCGTATTTAATGGTCGTTATGGGCCATATATTAAATGTGGAACAGAAACTCGCTCAATTCCTTCAGATATGAAGGTACTAGAATTAACTGTGGATCAAGCAGTTGAATTGTTGAAACAACCACGAACGAGAGGACGTGCTGCATCTCAGCCAAAGAACCTTCGAGAGCTTGGAGTCCATCCAGAAAGTGGTGCAAAAATTACAATACGAAGTGGCCGCTATGGACCCTACGTGACCGATGGAAACATCAATGCATCAATTCCCTCTTCCGCAAATCCTGATGAAACCACACTGGAAGATGCAATAGCTCTCCTTAGCGCCAGAGCTGAACGTTTAATGAATGAAGTGCCGAAAGAAAAGACAAAAAAGAGCAAAGCAAAAAAAGCTTCAACAAAGAAAAAAACAGAGACTAAGAAGAAAAGCTCTCCAAAAAGCTCTTCGAAAAAAAGTCCTACCTCAAAAAGGAAGTCGAAATAGAAGTTTCTCTCCGAAAATGAAGTTTTGGTGAAGATGAGAGACAGCGGCCGGCCCAGAAACTTAAGCCACCGAAACTTTCAATGCGGCGTTTTTCACATACCTGCCTGGAAGGAAACAAGAGTCACGACAGGCGTATGCATATTTTACGTAGTACATAAAGACGTAGAGTTTGTTCGTAGAAACGGTAATCGTTCACGTGGGTTGCTAACACCCTAACAACACCGTCATTGCGAGGGCACGATAGTGCCCGTGGCAATCCGAAAGTCCAGATTGCCACGCCGTTGCGGGCTCGCAATGACGTGAACGCACACTAGAAACGTTCACGTATGTCGTTTTGTGAGTCATATGGCTCTTTTACGTGTCTATCATGTTTTGAAGTACAACAAACTTTCTATTTTTTTGCTTAAGAATCAATATCGCTATA
>JAAZON010000407.1 GCA_012797725.1 SAR324 cluster bacterium
CACACCTCCTTGGACAGCAGCGCCGATTGCAACTGCCTCATCTGGATTTACACTCTTAGAAATCTTATCGCCAAAGATGCGTCGTACCCTTTCCTGAACGGCTGGCATTCTTGTCATTCCGCCAACGAGTATAACTTCCTCTATGTCATTAACAGATATTCCCGCATCCTGAATGGCCGTCTCGCAGGGTTTTATTAATCTATCTAGAAGACCTGAACAAAGACTCTCGAGTTTTGCTCTCGTCAGCTTCATATTTAGATGTTTTGGACCAGAAGCATCAGCCGTGATGAATGGCAAATTCACATCAGTTTCCAAGGCAGTTGAGAGCTCATGTTTTGCCTTCTCGGCTGCCTCTTTCAAACGTTGTAAAGCCATTGTGTCATTTCTAAGATCAATACCTTGATCCTTTTTAAATTCATTTGCTATGTGATCAACTATTATAAGATCGAAGTCTTCTCCCCCAAGGAAGGTATCTCCATTCGTACTCTTCACTTCGAAGACCCCATCTCCCAATTCAAGGATGGAAATATCAAAGGTTCCTCCCCCCAAATCGAAAACAGCTATGATTTTCTCGTTTTTCTTCTCTAGACCATAAGCAAGAGAAGCAGCTGTTGGTTCATTTATTATTCTTAATACATTCAGACCAGCAATACGCCCCGCGTCTTTTGTGGCTTGACGCTGAGCATCGTCAAAGTAAGCCGGAACTGTAATGACTGCATCGGAAACCTTCTCTCCAAGATGATCTTCGGCCGTTTGTTTCATTTTGGTGAGAATCATCGCCGATATTTCTTGGGGACTTTTTGATTCTCCTTTCAGCCGCACCCAAGCATCTCCATTCGATGCCTCTGTGATTTAATATGGCAAAACTTTCTTTGCCTTAATGACTTGCTCTGAATTATACTTACGTCCAATAAGACGCTTGACGGCAAATATGGTATTCTTGGGATTAGTCACAGCCTGTCGCCTTGCTACTTGACCCACCAAGCGCTCACCAGAATCCGTGACCGCTACTACCGATGGTGTAGTTCGTGCTCCTTCGCTGTTTGTAATTACCGTCGGAGAACCTCCCTCCATTACAGCCACACATGAGTTTGTTGTTCCTAGATCAATTCCAATTACTTTTCCCATTTTACACTTCCTAAGAAGAAACGCCTAAAATTCATATATTTAGCTAAACATTAAAATGCAACTATTCAAGGAGTCTTCATCATTATTTTTCCAATTCTCCACTTGTCGAGTTATTCTCTTCAGATAGAGCCTCGATATCATTATGGTTTTCTGGTGGTACTGCCACTATTACTTGAGCAGCTCTAATTAATTTATCTTTATAAAAATAAGCTTTCTTGAGTTCTTCACTAACTTGGGGGCTCTCAATTCCATCCATGTTGAACATACTAATAGCTTGATGCATCGCCGGATCAAAGGCTTTTCCAACAGATTCTTGCCCCTTTATACCCCATTTATCAAGAATCTCTTTAAGGCGCTTAAAAATAAGTTCTATACCCTCTTTGAAAGAAGCTGGGTCACCCTCTGCATGCTTTAAAGCCCGTTCGAGGTTGTCAATTACTTCAAGCATGTCATAAATGAAGTTTTCACCTTGATACTTCAGAAGCTCGCTCTTTTCTTTGATTACTCTTTTCTTGTAATTATCAAACTCAGCAAGTAGTCGAATATATTTATCTTTAGTTTCAGCTATTTCAGACTTAAGACTCTCTATTTCATTAGTCACTACAATATCTTTCTCTTCAGACTGTGATGAATCCTTTTCCAGCTTACTTAAGTCTGGCGTTGTGGGTATTTGAATCTCTTCATCTTTTAAAACAGAGAAATCTGCATCCCTTTCAACCTGATTGTCCTTACCGATCTTGTCCTTTTTTGCTTTTGACATTGAAAAGATTTCCTTAACAAATACCTCAAAATCATTGAGAACCAGAATCCCCAATAACAGAATTATAATTTTGAGTAGATAGCATTAAGCTCGCCTTATGTTCTATAATCATTCATTATCCCTTTTGCAAGCAGGGGCTTATGCAGCTAAATTTTCAAGGCATAGTAATCCAAAAATATGATTGTGGAGATACGCATTTAGTTATTCATGTAATGTCTTCTAATCATGGGAAACTTTCTATTCTAGCCAAGCATGCAAGAAAATCCTCAAAACGCTTTGGCACGAAAATAGATCTCTTCGATCAGGGTACTTTCTCCATATCAAAACAATCCAATGCAATGCCATCATTAACAAACTTCGAGGCACTCGGCGGCTTGAAAAAGTTGCGTTCCGATATGGACAAACTAATACTTGCCAGCGTTCTAGCCGAAAGCGTAGATATATTGGTTAAAGAAGAATCCCAACATGATGGCCCAATATATAGTGCCCTAACACTTGGTTTGGCAGCCATTGACGAGGCTTCCTCTCTGAAGGACTCTCTTCGTGCAGCCTGTTTTAGCCTTTCCCATATTCTTGCACAAGCAGGCATTAGTGATATGAAAAAGCATAAC
>JAAZON010000038.1 GCA_012797725.1 SAR324 cluster bacterium
ATTGAAATAAGCGTTTTTTCCCGAGATTATAAATTCAACAGATGCAAGTCCCACATAATCCAGTTTGTCTATTAATCGTCTGCTTAAAAGCGCAAGTTCTCTAATCAGATTCCTATCTTTAAAGGGAGAAGGCGTTTCAACGAGTAATTTCTGGAAGCGTCGCTGAATAGATGCTTCAACTTCTGGGAGAATGAGCATATTTCCACTTGAGTCTCTAAGGACAGGGAACTCAATATGGCGAGCCTTTTCTAAATATTTTTCGATAAAAACATCTCGGATTGAAAGTTTGAAGCGTTCACTTCTGTTTAGAAAACTGTCGTATGAACTTCGCAACTCAGATTCTTTACTAATTAAAGTCATACCAGTGCCGCCCGAGCTTGAAACGGGTTTCAAAACTAACGGGTAGCCGATTTCTTTTGCGGAAAGTTTAAGTCTGGCAAAATCTGAACACCTCTCGGATGCAGGTATTGTCTTCATTCCAACCTTTCTGGCTTCTTCTTTCATGAGGGGTTTGTTTGTGACACGTGCCAGTGTTTGCTCGTCTGGGCCAATGAATTTAATATTTCTTTCTGCCAAGCTTTTTGCGAAATCAAGGTTCTCTGCAAGGAATCCGTATCCAGGATGTACAGCATCGGCTCCTATTCTAACAGCAAGTTCAACGATTCGATCAGAGTCATAATAGGCACGAGTTGGCTCTCCCAACCCCAGCGGATAGGCCTCGTCCGCCATACGTACCCCATGGCTCATGTTATCGAGATCTGTGTAAAATACTGCTGCCTTCGCACCTAACTCTTTCACTGCCTGCACGCATTTTGCACGAATGGTGCCTCGATTAGCTATTAGGACCTTAGAAAACATTGAAGACTCCTTATTCTTAAAGTGGGATATTTCCATGTTTGCGCTTAGGAACTTCAACTCGCTTGCTTAAAAGAGGTTCCAGATGCCGAATTAAACTAGTTCGAGTTTCGGATGGATCTATAATATCATCAACATAACCAAGAGATGCTGCCATTTGAGGATTTGCGGACTTCTCCGTATACAATTGAATGTACTCTTGTAGTTTGCTGGTGGGATCTTCAGAATTTTGAATTTCCTTTTTGAAGACTATATTCACCGCACCTTGTGGCCCCATTACGGCGATTTCAGCGCCAGGCCATGCCAGCACCGTGTCAGCTCCAAGGTGCTTTGAGCACATACATATATAAGCTCCACCATAAGCTTTGCGAAGAATAACAGTTAGCTTAGGCACGGTGGCTTCGCTATAGGCATAGAGGAGCTTAGCTCCGTGCCGAATAATGCCCGTGTGCTCTTGATCCACACCTGGAAGAAAGCCAGGAACGTCGACCAGGGTGACAAGTGGGATATTAAATGCATCGCAGAAGCGCACAAAACGTGCAGCTTTATCCGAGGCGTCCACGTCAATGCAGCCTGCCAGCTCCTTAGGCTTGTTGGCTACTATTCCTACGCTCTTTCCATTTAAGCGTGCAAAACCAGTAATAATGTTCTTAGCAAAATATTCATTGGTTTCCAAGAATGTGCCACGATCGATTATGCCTCTTATTGCATCATAGATATCGTAGGGCTTGTTCGGATTGGATGGTACTAGCGTCTTTAGCTCCTCTGGATGTTCTGGCTCAAAATCTGGCAATTTAACTTGAGGTGCAGGTTCTAGATTGTTGCTAGGAAGATAGCCCAGTAATTTCTTTACCCAATCCAAAGCGCCCTCATCGTCGGGGCAAATTTTGCAGCAAACGCCGGATCTCGTAGCATGAACCTCTGGCCCTCCTAGATCGTCCATCGTGACGTCTTCATTTGTCACTGCACGTATGACTTCGGGTCCGGTAATGAACATGTTAGATGTATTTTCCACCATTATGGTGAAATCTGTTATGCCGGGTGAATATACAGCACCACCTGCACAGGGGCCCATTATGAGGCTGATTTGTGGGATGACGCCGGAAGCTTTAGTATTTGCGAAGAAGACATCACCATATGCACAAAGAGAAGTTATACCTTCCTGAATACGGGCTCCCCCTGAATCATTTATGCTGATGAAGGGGGCTCCATTTTGAACTGCCATGTTCATGGCATGGGCGATTTTCTTTCCGTGCATTTCACCAACAGAGCCCCCAAGCACTGTAAAATCTTGGGATGAAAGATAAATCAGGCGACCATTTACGCGTGCAAAGCCAGTAATTACTCCATCTCCTGGTAC
>JAAZON010000408.1 GCA_012797725.1 SAR324 cluster bacterium
AGAATAATTTTGGAGACGGATCAAGACAAAAGTGGGATGTTGGTTTCGATCCTTGAAAGTATTGCTAAGGCAAAGGGCCGAAATCTTCCTAATTTTGTCGAGATACGAGCAGGAAAAATAGAAGAAGGCTCAAATCTTACGCATGTTTTTGAGATTTTGTGCCCCTCGGGGCTTGAAGAGAAAGATTTGACTTTCTCTCGACAATTACTGATAGAGCGTGGGGGAGAAAGTCCATCAGCAATCAACCGTTCATTAAGAATCAAGACAAAACTGGAAAACATGGGTTCTGCATTGCTTGAGTTTGCAAGATGCTTGGGGAAACAGGGCATTAATATTGATTCTTATCAGGCTCGGCTTGAAGATAGCGCTGGATTTGAAGTGGAATTCATAGTAACACCACCAGCTGCCCTAGCGATGGAGCCATTGGATCATATCAAATTGTTATTGAGTGAAACGATCAAAAGGCAGATTGGCTTTGACTTAAATAACAATGGAAGAACTTCTCTTCCAGGAGATTTCTGGCTTGAGGAAATCCTGTTGGAAGTTGAAAATCATAAAGTTGGCTCTGCTGGAAGCATCGTCAGAAAAGAAGATAGGATTACAATAGAAAGCGAAACCCTAGATCCAGGGATACAAACCACTTCATCAGATTGAATGTCATAAAAATGACGATTAGTGCTAATTTAGCATCTCAAATCCCAAAGACTTAGAAGCAGGGTTCTGTTATCTTTGTCCTTATCATGTCTTGAGTCTTTGGACCTTCTTTGATCCTAATCGCTTGAAATAATTCAAGGCATTATCGGAGTTGGCCGGGCTGAATTTCATAGACTTGAAAGTCAAAGGGTTTCATTAAGCACTGGCATGGGAATTGCCCAGACAGATAATGGATTTCTATATCGAAAGGAGTTTCTTTCAAATGAATACTCAGGCTTTTAGTTTGGTGGCTTACGAAGAAAAGGATCTAGATAAGGGTGTAATTACGGGAATTATTCTTTCTTTTGCTCTAATTGCGTGTGGAATGCTTTTAAGCGGACGTCTTGGTAGTTTTTTGAATCCCGCAGGCATACTCATTGTAATTGGTGGTACTATTAGTGCGTCTTTAGTTCACTATTCACTGAAGGATCTAAGTTATGCATTGCAGCTTGCTGGCCGCACCTTGAGACAAGCGGATAATGATCCCTTGGCTACTATTCAATATCTAGTTCGCACATCACAAGCAGTTAAACAGGAGGGCATGCTTTATTTAGATAGAGAGGCTACAAGACAAAGCGATCCCTTCATGAAGAAAGCCATGGAAATCACCGCAGATGGACAGGATGCTAGTGTGATTAAACGTATTCTGGAAACAGAAATGCGTAGTTCTCATCATCGAGCTTCTAGGGCCGTTCAGGTCTTTCAGACAATGGGAACGTATGCACCTGCACTTGGACTAATAGGGACACTAATTGGACTCATTCAAATGCTAGGAGCCCTTGGCGATGCTGCTTCAGTAGGTCCTGCAATGGCTGTCGCACTTACTGGCACTTTTTATGGTGCAGTGATGGCCAATCTTCTCTTCCTCCCGATTTCAGGAAAGATAAAAAGTATGCAAGAAGAGGAACTGCTGTTAAAGGCAATTACGGTTGAAGCCATGATGAGCATGAGTCGAAACGAGAGTTCAATTGTTATGGAGCAACGCCTCCAAAGCTTTCTCCCTATAGATCCTAGGGGGGCCTAGAGACATATGAGTGCTTGGCTTCAAACTGGGGATAGGGAGGTAGTACCTAATAATTTTGCCTCGCAATATATATCAATAATTTTAATTATATTTACGTGTATCGTGTGGGCATTCTTTTCAGACTCTATTAATTCTGTAAGCAAGGAAAAGCGATCAAA
>JAAZON010000409.1 GCA_012797725.1 SAR324 cluster bacterium
AGAGATTAGTCACTTACTTAGCAAGACTGTAACTGTAACAACAATTACTAGGTTAAAGGAAAACCCAGAAATATCTCAATGGGTCGAGGAAGGTTTACTAATACATCAGCATGAAAAGTCACAGAAATGTGAGTTTTGCGACCAAGCATTACCTATAGAACGAATGGAAGCTTTGAACGGGTATTTCAATAAGGAAGATAATCAGCTGAAATCAGAATTAGATACACTGCTCCAAAGATTACAGGTTGTAAAACAATCGATACAAAAAACAGCAGCAATAGATAAAGCTAACTTGTTTTCCGAGCTTCAAGAAGAATATGAAGTTTACAATAGACAATTTGAAAGTGCAAAACAACAATTAGTGGATAGGATTTCCCAAGTCTATAAAGAAACTGAGAATAAAAAACTTCATACGACGGAACGACAAGAGTTAATTGGAGAATTACCTCTCGAGTCATTCATCTCTGCAATTAATGATTTGAATAAAGTAATAGAACGCCACAATGAGAAATCGAGGAATTTTACACGGGCAAAGCAAAACGCTCAAGAAAGTTTAAAATTCCACTACCTGAGCGAAATGTATGATGAAGTTCAGGCAATAAATGCTGACTTACAAGACATAGACAAAACTATCTCAATTCTTAAAGAAGGAAATCCTGATGATCCCGATAGTATTGGAATTAATGGCTTGCGACAAAGAATAGAGGTAAACAAAAACAAAATATCCCAGTCCGGGTTGGCTTGCGATGAAATTAACAGGCAATTAGAAACCTTCTTGGGCAGACGAGAATTGATTTTTGAAAACTGCGATGAGGGTTATATGATAAAACGCAATGGTAAATTAGCTAACAATTTAAGTGAAGGAGAGAAAACAGCGGTTGCGTTCGTCTATTTCACAATTCATCTAAAAGATAGAGACTTTATCCAGCAGAATGATATTGTTGTTATTGACGATCCCATTTCTAGCCTGGACTCAAACTCTCTATTCCAAGCCTTCTCATTTCTTAAGAATTCTGTTGAAGAATGTGCTCAAGTATTTATCTTTACCCATAATTTCGATTTTTTACAGTTAATCATTAATTGGTTAAAAAGCGGGCATGAAAAGAAATCAAAATACTACATGATAAAGAATTACGCAAAAAATGATCGGAGAGCAGCAACACTTGATGTTCTTGACAAATTGTTGTTGAGTTATAACAGCGAATACCAATACTTATTCAAAATTCTATATACCTATCAACCAGACGGTACCATAGAAACGGTTTATCATCTGCCCAATATTGCACGAAAAGTTCTTGAAAATTTTCTAATGATTATGGTACCAGACAATAGAAAATTATACAAAAAATTAGACCTAATTGAGTTTGATAAGAATAAAAAGACGGCAATTTATAAATTCACAAATGACCAATCTCACATCACAGGTAAAGGTTTTGACCCATCCCTTGCTTCGGAATGTTCAAATGTAATATCTTATCTTTTTGAGATGATGCAGAGTGTTTTTCCACAACATTTTAATACCCTTGTTGAAACCGTAAAAGACCATACATAAAAAAACTATGCCCGACAAGATAATGACCAACCTTGGTTTCCTCCTCAGGCGTTCCATCCGGTTGAAGCAATATGATTATTCCCAGGCAGGCGTGTATTTCATCACGATTTGCACGCACCAACGCGAACATCTCTTCGGGGAAATTGTGGATGGGGTCATGCAATTAAGTGAATACGGGCAAATTGCCCAGGAAGAATGGCAGAAAACTGCCCTGATCCGGGGTGAAATTGAATTGGGTGAATTTGTGATCATGCCGAACCATTTTCACGGCATTATTTGGATTGTGGACGGTAGGGGCACGGCGCGCCGTGCCCCTACGACGCGCCGTGCCCCGACGGGTGGGTTGGGGGAAACCTCC
>JAAZON010000410.1 GCA_012797725.1 SAR324 cluster bacterium
ATGGAGGAGATTTTTTGTCCAGTTTGAATAGAGAAGTGCAAAGAAAAGCACCACAAAAAAACCAAAAATCAGGCGATTGCGGACGCGTCGCATCCGAAGCCTTTTAATTTCAGCTATTTCCTGTTCTTTGTATTTGCTTAGCGAACCTGAATCCAAAACCATTTCTCATAAATAACATAGTTTCATCGCTTTGTCCTGCGGCTTGAATCAGTTCAGCTAGGAAAATCTTGAGTCTATCAAAAATTACAACCATCTAAGTCTATATCATAGTCTTGTCATTCATTTTGTGCTTGGGCAATTAAGTCTAATGTTCTTAGAGCTTGAGCAGAAAAACTATGTAGCCTTTTTTTTTAGGGCTTCATAACAAAAAAAAGGGAACTTGTATTTTTTTCAATTTCCAAGACGTGTTCGATTTAGGTCAAATTATTGCATTAAAAAGGGATTGCTAATGGCTAACATATTGATAACAATCATTTTATCTCTTGGGATTTGTGTTTTTCAAGTCTTTGCTGAGGATCCAAGGCCTACAACAAATGCAAAGCCTTCAACTACACAAAGCATTAAAAAAAGTACCCAAAAAGACACTAAGGTGCCTATTGCAAAGGAATCAATCAAGAAAGGTATATCCATTGATGAAGCTCAAGGTTCAAGGCTCTCTGCGGCAATAGGACACTTTTCTCGAGCTAGGCATTTATTGATTTCAGCGGTTCATGAGTTTGATGCGGGCACAAAAATTGCGAACCCAGATTTATTATTAGATTCAAATACTTGGCGCAAAGAGGTACTTAGGCAAGCTTCTGAACTTGAGGTCGTCCTAGCTCCCCAGGCCGCACAAGCTAAGGGGGGTATTAAATACCAAGGAGATTCGCGACTTTTGACTGAATCAAAGAACTAGTTATTGCCGATAAAAAGGTGGGAGAAGTTTATTCTCTAAGAGGCGAGCTCTTTATGGACAACGGTGAGGAAATACCCTGCTTGAATGAAAGCTGGACTTTTGCTGGTGCTAAAGCTACGGAGTGGATTGCTGGTCTTGCCGGCATGATGATCTTCACTGAAGTGGCTGGTGCTAATGCGGCCCGTTCTATGCCCCTGCTTTTGACAGTTTGGGTTTTGACAACTTTTGGGTTGGCAATTTTAAGAAGGCAGTTTCCTGATGAAGAGCGTGGGGTTCGAAATTATTTCTTGGACGCACTAGGTTTTGCACCTCCCGGAATACCAAAGCCTGCCTCGATACAGCCTTATTGGAGTGGAGCTCCCATGAAGTTTTTGAAGGACGATACTTGGTTCAAAAAGCTGGATCTAGACAGGATATTTGAAGAAGATGTCAATAAGTCAAGAAGAGAAAAAGAGGAATAGCAAAAAGGAAATAAGGTTTCAATGAAGAAGATGGCAATCCCAAAAGTCTCAGAGCTTCTCAAAGACAGCACAAAGCAAAGTGTTAGGAGTGAAACTGACACTATTAAAATTTGGGAAGCTTACAAAGATCAGGCTGCTCTTTGGAGAGCCATCGCACTGCTTCAGATTCCAGCAACAGCTATGGCTCTCGTTCTTGCTCTTATTCTTTGGAGCACTCGCTCTATTACATTGAATGTGCCAGCGAAACCTCTTCCTGGCGTATATGCTGTACATGAACTCAGAGACAATGAATTTATTAATGTCGCAACAGAATTTATTAATCTTGTAGCGACATATAAACCTAATGTTGCACGCCGTCAATTTGAGAAAGCAAGCGAAATGCTTATTGAGCCCATGTTGAGTTACTTCAAGACTAATATTCTTAACGATGAACTAAAAGCAATTGAGACAACCGGACGCACACAGTTTTTCTTTCCCGATCCTTCAAAGACAACAATCCAAAGAGATGGGAAAAATGTGATTGTAGTTTTCAGAGGAGATCGAACAAAAATCATTGGAGGAAGAGACGCACCTCCTACACCGGCAATGTATGAGATTACAATGACCACAATCCCAAGGAATATTCTCAATCCCTATGGCATAGTGATCTCAAACGTAATTTTTGAGTCCAAGAAGGAATAATAGTGAGAAGAATGAGGAGTATGATGAGAACATTAAAAAGAAATATCTCGCTGATTACAAAAGTGCTTGCTTTAATTGTGGCAGCATCTTTGCCGCTTCAATCACTTGCGCGCGACGTTGATTATAACGATCAGGAACTGGAAGTATACGTTAATCCTGGTGAACCTACTCAAATACAGTTTCCAGATCGAATCAGCGGAGGCTTTAAGAAGAAGACTTCTGTAATAACTATAGACAAAAAAGATACTGATCTAGTTGTATTTGCCCAAGACGCTTTGCCAGAAAGTGGTGAAGTCATCATAGTCAGACTGGAAGATGGACGCTCCTATTCTCTAAGAATTCGAAAAGCTGGCCCTGCTGCTGCAAGAGACGACATAGTAAGAATTGAAGACTCGAGGCCAGCAGTCTCATACGGGAAGGAAGAAGATGAAACTCCTGCCTATAGAAATAGAAATTTCCCTTATGCGCCAACAAATGTTGTGAGCGGACTTATGAGAGAAATGATACTCGCTGCGGAGTTTGGCAAATCGTCAATATCTGGATATCGGGCGAGTGACCGATATGCGGGGCAGATAGTGCTAGACGATGGCACATTGAGAGCCACTGTGGATAAAATTTTCCTTGGTCCAAATCTGTGGGGGTATGTACTTGACGTCGAGAACCTTCTGGATCAAACACAGAAGTTAAATCCTGCCACTTTCCGTATGGATGGAACGCGGGCAATATCTGCGCGAAATTGGGAATTAGCCCCCCAACCTAAGACCGTGGAACAGAAGGTAGCTAATCAGCACAGGACGAAGTTGTATGTTGTAACAAGATCCAAGCAGTAGCTGGAGGAAGTATGAAGCAAAAAATACAGGATTTTTTATTGCGATTGCAGAGCGAAAAAAAGATGCAATTTATTGTCGGAGCTGTGGTAATAGGCCTGGCTTTAATGTTTCTCTTCCCTTCTGAACAAAAACGAGTGAAGCGTCCTATTGCTACAAAGGAAGTAAAAACCGCAAAATTAACAGATAACGAGTCGTATAATGATCTTTTAACTCGCTTAGCGCCTGATATTCAAAAACAAGAAAACAAGATTAATCAGATTGAAGATAAATTAAGTGGACTGGACAAGAAAATCGACGAAAATTCAGACCGGGTTGCCGAGATATTCAAGAAACTCATGGAGAAAATGCAGCAGTCACAGCAACAACAAGGAATCGCTCAAAGTGGAACTGAGGTTTCAGCCCCTCCTCCAATTGATGTTCCTGACATGGGTACTTCTATGGGTGGAGGCATGCAACAGATTTCTGAAATGGAGTCATTTGTTAACGAGCAACAAGACATTGCTCCTCCAGTAAAAACTGGCCCAGAGGCTTCTGCATTTATTGGTGCTGGTGACTCGGTTCGCGTAAAGCTGCTTGCGGGAGTTAATGCTCCAACGGATGGAACCCCCTACCCTGTGGTTCTTAAACTTTGTGGTGATGTCTATGGGCCCGATGGCTCTGCACTCCCACTTGGAGAAGCAAGATTAATTGCTGCGGCGCAAGGATCCATTACAGACTCTCGTGCTTTATTTAGACTTACCAGTTTAAATCTTAGACTTCCAGATGGACGACGTATTGTGAAGAGAGTTGACGGATGGGTCGTTGGAGAAGATGGAATTCGGGGTATGCAAGGCGTGTTAATTGACCCCCTTGGAAAAGCCATAGGTGGAGCAATGATGGCCGGAGCAGTCCAGGGCTTTGGTTCGGCACTTGAAATGAACAATGTTTCGATACAAGACGGTGGTATTTTTGGAACCGAGACTTGGAATGTCACAGGCAATCCATGGGAGTTTGCCCTTGGCAGAAGCATAAAGGAAGGAGCAAACGAGTGGAGTGACATTATAAAGGATAGAGTAAAGAACATGGTTCCTGTTGTTCAAGTTCTTTCTGGACGTGAAGCCACTGCTGTGTTTGCCAAGTCCGTTTCTATCAAAGGACTTTACGAAGTTTTAACTCAAGGCGATGAATCTGGTGAATAAGGGAAAATAGGAGAAGAAGATGTATTATAAAAATAATATCAGAAAAATCATTGTTATGATTCTTGTAATCGGGACTCTGTCTTCCTGTAACACTATGGCCAAGGTTCTAAATCCCTTTCAAGAAACTCCTGGACCAGAAGCCTATCTGGGAGAAAAGAATGATAAAGCGCTTGCAGAAGACACGCAAAAGGCAGACAAAGCTCGAGCTGCCTTAGAGGCCATGTCAAGCTACCAGCGCACTCATGCGCCACAGCCCTATAATCCAGTAATCCAGCCTGCGGTGGTGCGTCTCATGTGGATACCAGACCATCTCAACAAATATGGAGATTTAGTGCCTTCTCATTACTATTATCTCAAAGTTAAATCTGACGAATTCGCAGCTCAAGATGCTTTCGAACTTGAGGGACAGCTTCACAAAAAAGGCGTTGGCCCCGATTCTTCAATACCCTTCGCATATGAAAAGGATGCTGAACAATAAGTCTAAGGTAATTCTATGAAGAGACTCATTACTATTGTATTAATCAGCGCACTATCAACAGCCTGTTCCGATTTGAAGCCATATGAGCCCCAATCTGAAAGAAAGGACTTCTTTTATCCTGTTCGACAGCTTCCTCCAGAACCTGTTTACAGCAGATTAAAGTATGTTTATTTGCCTGATGTAATCCCTGAAGCGCCGACTGGTGAAAGTGCTAACAGGATAGATCCAAAAATCCATCTTACAGTGACAAACAGTACTTTGGAGCGCACAGCGCAGGCGCTGGCAGAGACAGTACATTACAAAGGTTTTATTGCCCAAGAAATTGCTCAACAGCCCTATTCATGTGATTTATCTGGAACTGTTGATGAAGTAGCTGAGAATATTTCTAGTGATTCCAATATTGATGTTGTTGTGGATCATAGTCAAAGAGAAATAAGATTTCTACCACGTACATCGGTTCCACCAAGGTTGCCAGAGGATTCAAATGAGCATCAATCGAATAACTAGAGATCGGCTCTTTCAAGACGAGGCCTTATTCAATGAGCTCTTACCCTTTGCTCGTTACGATAAAGAACATAATGTGTTTGTTCACTCTGACGCATCTTTATGGAGTATTTACGAATTACAGCCATTGTGGCTAACTAAAGTTTCAGATGCAGAAGCCTTTCATGTTTGCGAGCAACTTCAAGAGATGCTGGATTCGCTTGAGCCAGAATTCAGCGTGCAATTCTCATGGATAACAAATTTCGACGTTGATTCTCTTCTTAAAGACTCGTTGAATTCATATCCTACTTCAGGTCCGGCTGGTTGGATGGCAAGACGTTGGATTCGAATGATGCGGAATGATTCTCATTCTGCGAACCTTTTCCGCCGACCTCGCAACATGCGCTTAATTGTTGCTTTCCGATATGATCCACCATGGAAGCCAAGTGGAATCCTTCAAGAATTATTTCGCAGTATTCGAATACTTCTCAAAGGAGAACTCGAAGTTAGCGCTGAAGAGCGTAGAGCCGAATATCTCCAATATGTAAATAACTTTAGAGGAGTTGTGGAAGGCAAAGCCTCTAAACTTGCAGACCTAGGTCTTAGTCCAAGGCACTTAGACGGTCAGGGCTTGATTAACCTTCTGTATCCAATTTTAAATCGCCGAAGTGTAAAAGCAGGTAAGTTTAAGCGTGGCCGCAGCTCCTCTATACCCGTTCCCATTTACGATGAGACAGACTATTTGACCAATCAAATTTCTGAGACCCCAATAGAGCATCCTAAAAATGGTTTTATAAAGAAAGACGGAAGAGTATTTCGCACTGTATCGATGGCAAAACCTCCCAAGGTGTGCTTGCCATTAATGATTGCCCCTCTTCAATCCACTCCATACGAGAACATACTGACAGTTACCTACTCTAAAGACTCCCAAGAAAAGCAGATTAAGAAACTGGATGCCTTGGATACTTCGTTGGGATTCAGAGAAATTACAGGTCGTGGAAGAAGCAATCAAAAAATTCAACATCAAATTTCTGCAATTAGAACCGCAAGAGAAGATCTATATAATAACAAGTCTCAAATAGTTAGAGTTGGAGTTCATCAAACTTTTATCTGTCAAAATGAGGATGAGGCTCAACGTGCAGCTTCTGAAGCCCTGGCAACTTTGCCTCAACTTCATGGAGCAAGGGGCATGGTTCACGAGATCTCAGATCTTGGAGCTCTCATAAATTCGCTGCCAGGATGCTATGATCCATCAACTGATGGGCCGGGTTGGACGAATTTCATGAGATCCTCTCGTGGTACTCGCCTCTTCCCACTTTATGGGAACTGGAAAGGAAGTTCAGGGTCTCTGATGGTTCTTCCTTCACTTTGGAATCGCGAGCTTGTTGGCTTTGATCTTTACGACTCAAATGTAGCTCCGAATGTGCTCATTAGCGGTGTGTCAGGCGCAGGAAAAAGTTATCTTTTATGTTATCTACTTATCATGCTAAACCGAGGCCACTATTCACGTTTAGCTTCTGGAAGAATTGCTGAGCGTCCTCCTATCACCTTTGTTTTTGACAAGGGCATGGCAGGACAACCATGTGGTTTTGAGAAAGTTGCTAAACTTTTTGGCGGCCGG
The DNA here is from genome assembly GCA_012797725.1 of SAR324 cluster bacterium. Next base: position 6,628 of record JAAZON010000410.1, read on the forward strand.
ATTTATGAAGCCACTCCAGCTAAAGCCCCCGCTATGAATTTTCTCGCGCGACTTGGTGAAACTCCCGCTGATGCGAGAAATGAAGACTACAAAGATTTATTAGACATGTGCGTCGATATCATTTGCGATATGGCTTCAGAAGGGAACCGAGTTGTAGATCGACTTGAGCGAGGAAGTGTAATTGAAAGTTTAGTTGAAGCACATCGGCTTTACAGAAATGGTCCAATGAAGCGAGAGTTTGTCTTATCTGATGTGGTTTCGGTAATGAGAGCCCCGAGGCGAGTTGATGAGACGGAAGATTCTTCCCTTAGACGCCAAAAGATTTCGCTCCTTATTGCTGATTACTATGGTGACGGAACTTATGCTCGCTTCTTCGATCGACCAGGTTCATTGAAACTTAAAGAGCGCTTTATTGTTTTTGACTTAAAGGCATTGAGCCGAAATCCCGATCTCCAGAGGGTATTCTTGAAAGTTGCGATGCTTTGGGCAGACACCGTTATGAATGATCCTAACGAGATCGACAACAGAAAAGTTCTTGTTTTTGATGAAGCTCACGACTTGATTGGCAAGACTTCTGCTGCCACAATCGAAACGGCCTTCCGTCTTTATCGTAAGCGCAAAGGAATAGTAATTGCCGCATCTCAATCAGGTGAAGATTTTTATGTTGGGCAAGGCGGTCAAGCAATTGTTCAAAACAGTGCGCATAAAATCTTTATCAGACAGGATCCCAGCAAATTCCATTTGACATCTCAGGCTTTCAATCTCAGCGAACAACAGTCAGATGTAATCTTGCGGCTTAAAACGGTTAAAGGAGTCGAGTCTCAATTCTACCTCCTTTCAGACATAGGGGAAGCAGCATTGGTATTGCCCCTTGAACCAGCTTTCTATTGGGCAAGTACTAACAACGGGGATGACAATCAGCTCTTTAATGATCTATTAGCTCAATCGGGTGGAAACTTCTGGCTGGCACTCGAAAGGGCTGTTCAAGTGGCACCAAATGGCGCTTCGAGTCTCGTTAAAGAATCGGCGAATGTTGTGAGTCAAACTCTGGGTGGAGATACGGTTTCGAATTGATGTAATGGAGGAATACAACGTGAAAAGATTAAATTTACCACGATATGCAGCTTTGAACGTTGCATTTTTGGCAATAGGAACATTGAGTAGTTGTTCTGCAACAAACGGCACAGAGGCAGTTGCGCCTATTATCGTGCACGAACAGGCTCCTGGTGTTGTCCAAGAAGTTTGGGAAGAGCCGATGGTTGATGTTATAGATGTGCCACCTGGTTTAGATCCTGAAGGAATATATTACCGACCTGGACACCAAGAAGTGGTGGAGATTCGCCAGGGACGTTGGCAATATTACAACAAGAACAAGGAATAATTAGTATTTTTTCTGGAGATAAATCTTAGCTCCTTTCTCAGGTTTCATAGAAGATTGTAGGATGTTAAGATTTGGAGGAGCTATTTGTAGGAAATAAGATATGGGATTATTTAGCCCTCGAAATTTAGTTGCTCCCTTCACAAACACAGTGAATTTGATTGCAATTATTTTTACCATCCTCCTTTTTGCTGTGTTACGTTTTTCTCTTGGTCGGGTTCATGTCAAAGCACCAGTAGAAAAAACTATTAGCCAATCCTCGACTCAAGCGGAATCTTCCCTAGAGGATATTAGAGCAATTTTGAATAGGAAAAACGAGGATAAATTAGACATTGAAGCGGTTCCAAAGAAACCTAAAGAAGGTGAAAAAGCAAAAGCCCGAATTGATGGAGACATAATCGATTTGAAAGCTGAAATTGCGGCTTTAGAGAAAAACCAGTCTGCTGCAAAGGGATCGAAGGAAAAAACACCTGTAGATGAGAATGCAAATCTTAGCGAGGTGGAGAAGGCCTTGGGGCTTCGCTGAAAAATATGAAAAAGGGTGAAGTCATTATAGTCCCAAAAGTTTGGCGTTCCGAGTTGTCGCTGGTAATCTTGTTTTTTATCTTCTGCGTAGCGAGTATTGTTTTGTCACATGAATTTCCCCGCAGTGTCATAAAAGGCGAGCTCTTCAGCCTGGGCTCACGCAAAGTAATGCTTCATTTGCCCCTTTTCTGGCTACTTCCAGCTGGCACACTTTGTAGGGCGATTTTCAAGA
>JAAZON010000411.1 GCA_012797725.1 SAR324 cluster bacterium
CTCAAGTGATAAAATGCAGACATCTATCTTGTCCCCTATTTTTACCGTGAGCTTGCCTTCCGAATTCTCAAATTGAGCTATAGGGACAACACCATCTGATTTAAAACCGATGTCAATAGTGGCAACCTCTTTATTAATACCAACAACTTTTCCTTCAACAATCTTACCAGGTCGAAGTTTATCAAGTGTCTGAGACACATATTTTTCAAACTCTCTCTCAATGGAGCTGCTTTTCGATTCTGTATTTTCCATTATTACTCTTTAGATGTTTATCTTACGGATGAAGGTGATTTTTTGAGAAAACAGACTCAAAAAACGCAACCTAATACCGAAATGATTTAAGGACTTCTCACATGCGGGAAGCTGAAAAGTCTTATTTGTTAAAAAATTTCCAAACTTCACAATTATGGCATCAATGCTCGCGCTTCCAGCTGTGAAGAATTGGATGACTTATGGCAGAATTACCATACTGTCAAGGAAAGAAGACTAATAAAAAAATTAAGTATTTGCAAGAAGCCTTTGCCCCAAAGAGACTTTTCCGTTTATTTTAAGCCCCTTTTTAAAGCTTCATTCTCCATATTGGCTAGGACGTCCTCCAAAGAGGCGGTAGAATTATCTATATGCAAAGCATCGCTTGCAGCTTTAGTGGGTGCATATTCTCTTTCACTGTCTCTTTTATCTCTTTCGTAAATTTCTTTGCGAATTTCATCTGCAGTGATCTGACTGGTGTTCCCTAATTGCGCCATTCGGCGTCTTACCCGTGTTTCAACATCAACTTCTATGAAAAATTTAAGAGGGGCATCTGGGAAAACCACCGTTCCCATATCACGACCTTCCGCCACAATATCATTCTCGGGGAAAGCTTCTCTTTGAAAGGGGATAAGGGCTTCTCGAAGGTCTGGATAAACTGACAAAATCGATGCCGCTTCTGAAATCGCAGGTTCTTGCACTTTCGATTCGAGCTGCGCTTCACCATCTAAATAAAGAACACTTCTTTTTTCTGTGTCTGAACGAATTTCCAAATTGTGAGTCTTAAGAAGCTTGATAAGATCCTCACTATTGTGCACATCAACGTGGTTAGCCTTGGCAAGCAGACCCAAACCTCGATAAAGAAGTCCAGAACTAAAATGGCAATAATTAAGTCTTTTGGCCAAAAGACGAGAAAGAGTAGTCTTCCCCGATCCTGCGTGTCCATCTACAGTTATGACTGTCCTCTTTGATATCATGATTCAAATCAAACCTTAACTCAGACCTAGTTCCAAAGTCCAGAATCTTCATTTGCAGATAAGGATTTTTAAAGACTTCAAGGCGCTTTGAGCTTTGAAGGATTGTCTACTGGTATAGATTTCGATGCTGAACTGGAATTTGACTTCTGCGAACATCGAGCTGGCACTTCAAGAAAGTCCTGTACCAATAAAGGCAGAGCTTTAATTCCATCTTGGATTGAAATCTCTTTATGCCATGCCGTAGGAAGTTTGATAGCCATAGCTGAGGCTTCTTCTCTTTGACCTTGACTCGCCTCCGGACTACTAACAATTAGGACTGGGCAACGGATGCGGTGTAGATAAGCATTGCTATCAAAGTGACCCGAGCCACCTCTAAGAGGAAGGCCTAGTGGTAGGTGTTTCTCAATGACATCTACTAAGTTTTCCCATGAAAACTCAAGGTAATCACTAAATCCATTCTTGTTAGGGTATAATCTGCTAACAGGATCAACAAAGATTATGTTCCTAAACATTTTAGGGTTTAAGAGATAATACCACTCAGGAAATATTGAAGCCTCTCCAAATGCTAAGAAATGAAAGTGCCTAAGACCCTCTAACTCAATAAGTTCTTGAAGCCGCTGCACACTATGCAACCAAGTGTTCACTTGAACTTCTTGGATCTTAATGAGCACTACGTTATGCGAATCAGGCAGGGAATCATATAAAACTTCAGCTCCATCTTCATATTTTCCTTCCGGCAGCAGAATTATAAAAGGGCGGCCTTTCCCCTTTTTCTTCTCAATTAGCACTTCCTTTTCCATAGGATGCTAGCTACCCACTGAAATTCCCATCAAACTTCCAAAAACTTAAGTGCCTGAGATCCTTCCGCTTCCCCTTAACTTCACTCAAGGTGAAATTGTCCCCAAAATTATTGCAATTTTTCTATGCAGTCTCATTTTGCAGGGTCTCTTATGATTTTACAAGCAGATTACCCACTGCTCAGTTTTAACTTTTTTCGGCCTCATCCTGATTTGCTCAATTACGGCATTCGTGCCATGCTAATAATCAAGGCAACTTTAATATAATTCCCTACCCAAAAAGAGTGCAGCGATGCTTGGGAAACCAGGGCCATTCCAGGTAATTGAAGAAGGAGGATGTGGAGCGGTTGAGGATCCGGTTTCTCCTCCCCGTCGAAGATTCTCCTGCAAAAATTATGAACTTTGCCTAAACCTTGCTGCCGCTTTAAATTGGGATAATTTTACTTGCAGGGGATGTTGCGAAGAAGTTAATAAAAGTTTGCTTTGGCGCGCAAGACAAGCATTAAAAAAAGATAACATGGCTTCTCGGCTTTGCGATATTCCTGAAATCCAAACTCACTGCACCGAAGTAAAGACCGATCTTGACGAGAGAGTAGCCGCTAAAAAGGTCGCCTATTAGCCTGATCTTTAATGATTTATAACCTGCTTCAAAATACCATTATCAGGCTCTTCCAAAAATAATTGTATGAACTTGGCTTTTCCTTTACTAAAACGCTCAAGTTCTTCGCCGTTTGGAAAAAGAATGCTAAATAAAGGTTCTCCATACATTGCTTCGACGGAAATTCATATCAAGAGAGATCGCAAATCGCCCGCATTTCCATGCAACATGAAGGCTACACACCTTGTCTCTATTTCTAGCTCTCTCGCTGGTAGCCTCCAAATTTCGATCTCATTCTTATCCGAAAGTAACAATAAAGA
>JAAZON010000412.1 GCA_012797725.1 SAR324 cluster bacterium
GATTCGCACACAAGTGCGGAAATTCTGGAAATGTTCCGGAGGCTTCACGATGAAGAGGGACTAACTATTGTGCTTGTTACGCATGATAAAGGGATTGCCTCTCATGCAGATCGCTTGGTGTGTATTAGTGATGGTTTAATTCGAAACGAAGAGTGTAATCTACAATGATGCTCCGAAGAACCCTGATAACTGCACTTCGGGCGCTCAGGCGCAACCTTACTCGAGCCATGCTGACGGCCCTTGGCATCATTATAGGAGTTGCAGCAGTAATAGCTATGATGGAAATCGGTACAGGCTCATCAAAGGCCATCCAGGCTAGTATTGCTACCATGGGAGCTAATACGATGGTTGTTTTGCCTGGAACCGCCACAAGCAGTGGTGTCAGTTTCGGTGGAGGAACTGCAATGACTTTGACTCCCGAAGATGCAGAGGCGATTTTGAGGGAGTGTCCAGCTGTTAAGAGTGTAGCTCCTATCGTCCGCGCAAGGACGCAAGTTGTCTACGGGAACAAGAATTGGATCCCGCAGACCATCAGCGGAACTACGCCTTCTTTTCTGGTGGTGCGTGACTGGACGGAAATGAATGAAGGGGAAATTTTCAGTGATAGAGACGTGAGAAACGCAAATAAGGTAGCAGTGATTGGCAAGACAATCGCACGAGAGCTATTTGAAGGTGAATCTCCAATCGGAAAGGAAGTTAGAATACAAAATGTGGCTTTCAGGATTGTAGGAGTATTAAGTCCAAAGGGGGCAAACATGATGGGGATGGATCAAGACGATACGGTTTTGGCCCCTTGGACTACGATAAAATACAGGATTGCAGGCTCAACCAGCACGACTACAAACCAATCCTCAAGTAGTACGTCAAGTTCTGCCTCATCGTCTACTGTCAATTCATTGAGCGATCTTTATCCAGCATCTAATGTGAACTTTTATCCAGGGACTTCATCTACTCAGTCAGCTAATGCACCTACACCGGTGCGTTTCACTAACATTGATCAGATTTTGATTGCTGCCAGGTCTGCATCAGACGTCGATCCAGCTATACAACAAATTACCGCGCTCTTAAGAGAGCGGCACCGGATCCGCTCTGGTGAGGTGGATGATTTCAATATCAGAGATATGGCGGAGGTGACTAAAACTCTAACGTCAACAACGGCAATGATAACGAAACTTCTTTTGTCAGTTGCTCTAATTTCTCTGGTTGTGGGTGGTGTGGGTATCATGAATATCATGTTGGTTTCTGTGACTGAGCGTACCCGTGAAATTGGGCTTCGAATGGCTGTTGGGGCAAGACCACGAGATATCTTGCGACAATTCTTGGTAGAGGCTCTTGTCTTGTGTGTCTCAGGTGGAATCTTAGGCATATTACTGGGCCGGGCTTGTTCGATGTTGGTGAAAATCTTTTTGCGTTGGCCCATAGGCATATCACTTCCAGCCATATTTGCGGCCTTTCTTGTTTCTGCAAGCGTTGGCATAATTTTTGGGTATTATCCTGCATGGAAGGCTTCGAAGCTCGATCCAATTGAAGCTTTGCGCTACGAGTAGCCGTTCAGCCTCAGGAAAGCTGTCACCTGTCTTGTCCTGGTTATTATCTACATATTTTGTGGAGGGAGATATGGGACTGGTTGCAGGTTTATGGAACGATAAAGAATCGGAAAAGAGTGGTTGAGGTAGTTATGTCAGATCAAAAGGAGAAGATAGAGGAATTACAGAAGGCATTAGCTAAAGGGCATCTAAAATTGAGAATTTATGTGATGCGATAATAGAAGAAGCCAACGAGGAATATAAAACCGATATAAAAAAACTATGGCACAAAGGCGTTAGAAAACTTATTAAGCCCCAAAAAAACGCTTTAGAAAGATAACGTACTCAAATCACCAATATGCTATAGCACCCAACTATATCAAAGAATTGGTAATAGGCGACCCAAATCAGGTATTTGTCTGTGATATCACCTATGTGTCATTACGGACAGGGTTTGCCTACCTGTTCCTTGTAACAGATGCTTATTCAAGAAAGATAGTGGGGGTCGTCATCTTAGTAGAGATCTAAGCCATTATTCGGGGCTTCTGGCACTTCATCAAGCTTTAAAAAATCTGAGAGAGAAGCCCCAAGGAATAATCTTCCATTCTGACAGAGAGATTGCCAATATTGTTGGCATCAATACATTGAACAATTAAACCAATATGGTCTTAGTTCTAGCATGACCAGGGCGAGTCTCACTACTGTCAAAATGCAATTCCTGAAAGAGTTAATGGTATCCTAAAAGATGAATTCGGTATTGACTAAACCCTCCAAAATTTTTCTCATGCTAAGTTGGCTCTCGATCATGCAATTCAAATTTGCAATACCAAGAGAAGACTCTGGAGTTTAAACCTTTAAACTCCCGATTTTGTTTACGCTAATGCTGCTTAATAGAAACTATGTAGCTGTTTAAGTCATTGCGAGGGCACATAGTGAC